>NZ_JASOMS010000296.1:0-233 GCF_030216865.1 Pauljensenia sp. UMB6358
GCAGTAGCCATCACTGATCACGGCTACCTGTTCGGGGCCTACGAACTTTACAACGAATGTCAGAAGGCGGGGATCAAACCGATCGTCGGACTAGAGGCATATCTGACCCCCGGTACTTCCCGCTTTGACAACACCAGGGTGCAGTGGGGCACTAGGGAACAACAGGCAGCCGGCGATGATGTGTCTGCACGCGGCGCCTACACCCACATGACTTTGCTGTCGCGGACAACGGA
>NZ_JASOMS010000297.1:0-232 GCF_030216865.1 Pauljensenia sp. UMB6358
GGTTGTGCTCGAATAGGGAGACGAGCTTGTCCCCTATTGTGACTGCGGCCTCGGTAGAAATCCTGTAGTTGATGCCGCCAACTACGCCCCAGGCGGCCTTAGACCAGTTCCCCAGGAACCCTTCGACCGGTCCGTTTCCAATGCCCTCAGCGAGAACAGTCGTGCGCCCAAGCAGGGAGCCGTGGGCTACCGCAGACGCGGTCTCGGTTGCCTCCCCAGGCACGAACAGCGG
>NZ_JASOMS010000298.1:0-232 GCF_030216865.1 Pauljensenia sp. UMB6358
TGCTGAGCTGCGCGTTCTTTAACATTCAGTCAATGCGGGAGGGCGCTCGTCTTCTCGCACAGGGCCAGGCGCTGTTCCTTGTCCGAACGGTTGGCCGCCCAGCTGCTCGCGATCATGTTCTTCCAGAAGGTACGACAGATCCGGTCCCACAGGGACAACGCGGGTGGGGTTGATTTCCTCGTGCACGAGGTAGTAGTGCTCTTTGATCTGTTGGATGTCCACCGTGTCACCG
>NZ_JASOMS010000299.1:0-232 GCF_030216865.1 Pauljensenia sp. UMB6358
AACCGCTACCCCGTCCGCGGTGGTGTGTACATCCGATTCGATATGCCGAAATCCCGCGCGGTACACCGCATCAAAAGCGCGCAGGGAGTTTTCCGGGTATTCGTTACCGCCGCCGCGGTGGGCGATGATGAGCGCGGGCCCATCAATATCGTAGAGTCGCCCCATTACTTGCAATCCGCCTCGAGGGGCTGGGCTTGGCGTTCTTCCAGGAAAGCGAGCGGGTCGAGGAGTT
>NZ_JASOMS010000300.1:0-232 GCF_030216865.1 Pauljensenia sp. UMB6358
TGATGAGAATTTATATAATTAATGTCATATCAGAACTGGTATGACATTTTTTAATATTTGGCGATCAAAGAAAAATGGGGACGAGTAAAAGACCTCTTATTTCTTGTTTTTTCGCCATAGGCGAAAATAAAGAGTAAGAAAGCAATATCATAAATAATGAATAAGTATCACAAAGACTATGCTGCTTCTGAAAAAGTGAGAGGCCGAGGTTGAAAATCATTACATACCAATC
>NZ_JASOMS010000301.1:0-232 GCF_030216865.1 Pauljensenia sp. UMB6358
CTCGGTTCAGAGGGCTTCGCATCCTTGTTTTCTGGGAGTGCATTCAGCACAGTGAAGAACAGGTCTGTCTGGTCAGTGCGTCCGATAACGTTCTGGGCGCCGGGACCAGAAGCTGCAATTCGCAACTGGGAGCCGGTGTGGTTTTGTCCGCCCAGAGCGTCCTCACCATTGGTAGGCGCGTTGGCGTAGTTGATTACCATCGGAGCACCATCAGCAGTTAGCAGCCTCGTGG
>NZ_JASOMS010000302.1:0-232 GCF_030216865.1 Pauljensenia sp. UMB6358
AGAATTGTACAACTTGTAAAAAGGCAGCAAAGTTTTTAGATGAATATGGCGTAAGTTATGAACCAATTGATATCGTTCAACATACACCTACAATAAATGAATTTAAAACAATAATTGCAAATACAGGCGTAGAAATTAATAAATTGTTTAATACACACGGTGCGAAATATCGTGAGCTTGATTTGAAAAATAAATTACAAACTTTATCAGATGATGAAAAGTTAGAGTTGTT
>NZ_JASOMS010000303.1:0-232 GCF_030216865.1 Pauljensenia sp. UMB6358
ACTTCACCAAACCACTAAAGCCCATAAAGGCCAGAGACATAAGACCTGCGGTAATTAACGCAATGGCATTACCGCGAAAAGGTGCCGGGACATCAGCCACAGCAAGGCGTTCGCGGATGGCGGCGAAGAGCACCATCACCAGCGAGAAACCAACGGCGGCGGCGAAACCGTACAGCGCGGACTGCAGGAAATTATGCCCGAGGTTAATATTCAGCAATGCCACGCCCAGCAC
>NZ_JASOMS010000304.1:0-231 GCF_030216865.1 Pauljensenia sp. UMB6358
TCGTTGCGTCGAAGCTACCCACGGCCCAAAAATTTGAGGCATGGGTATTCGATGAGGTCCTACCCACCCTGTTCAACCAGGGCTCCTACCAGCTTCCGGCCCTGTCTCCTATTGCTAATCCGGTTATTGCGCAGGCTAAGGAAGAACTTGTTCTTTGCCAGGCCGCGCGGGGCCTTATTCAAGCGGATCACCTCGAAGCAAGGGCGCGCGTAATTCTAGCGCGTGGGCTTG
>NZ_JASOMS010000305.1:0-231 GCF_030216865.1 Pauljensenia sp. UMB6358
GCCGCCGACAACCCGATCGAGGCCGTCCTCCTCGACCTCGGCCTGCCGCACATGGGCGGCCTCGACGTCATCGACGGGATCCGCGGCTGGTCAGACGTCCCGATCATCGTCGTGACCGCCCGCCACGAAACCTACACGAAGATTGAGGCGCTCGATCGCGGCGCCGACGACTACGTGACCAAACCCTTCGCGCTCGGGGAGCTCCTTGCGCGTTTGCGCGCCAACCTCAGG
>NZ_JASOMS010000028.1:0-640 GCF_030216865.1 Pauljensenia sp. UMB6358
CTACATCCCCTTGGCCAGGTCAAAGCGGAAACGCTCCACCCAAATCCTTGCGGAAACTGCGGACATGTTCGGCTACAACCTGGTCGCTAAACCTAAAAAGTTCGCGGACGGGCGCGGCCCCGGCGGCCCATATGAGAACCCAGGCGGGGTAACCCAAATATTCCACATGGATATCAAACTGAACTCGGACAGGCTTCCCAACCAGGACGAAACGGACGAGTTCGGGCGCGCTCTCATGTGGTATTTGAAGGGGAATACGCTCGCGTCTAACCAGATAGTTAGGAGCATCTAAGTGTGGGATTCTAGGTTTACTCTGTCGGCTCCGGGCGTGGAATACACGTTCGGGGCCGGGACGGGGGCGAAGATCGCGTCTACAAAACCAGCTGGCATTGAGCGTGAGACTAAACGCCAGCTACGGGGAGATGGGCGCGGCTACCACCTACAAAAGGACCTGTTAAAGCCGGGCGTGTGGGAATGGGGCCTAATCCTATTCGAGCACGAGGGGATCACTCCGAGGGGACAGTTAGACAGGTTACAAGGGGCTTGGACTGCCGCCCGTAAAAGCGGCGAGACTGCCCTCCTCCGGTGGGACTCTGACGAGGACGAAAAACTCATTATTGGCAGGCCAGGCAGGTTACAA
>NZ_JASOMS010000306.1:0-231 GCF_030216865.1 Pauljensenia sp. UMB6358
GTATATTCCTAGTGCCCTCGGTGGCAGCCACCATCACATACAGCTGGTTGCTGTTGTCGAAAAGCAGATCCACGTTGGTCCTGGCCGCTGGGAACGGGCCCGCCGAGAATTGTCCAAGCGTCAGCACTCTTCGAGTAACCGTGTCATACGCCATAACCTTGATATCGCTGTACTGCGCACTGCGACTAGTAGTCACGTCACCCGCAAACACGTAGTAACGGCCTTGGTTAT
>NZ_JASOMS010000307.1:0-231 GCF_030216865.1 Pauljensenia sp. UMB6358
GCAACATCGTTGCGATCAAGAGGACAAAAATAACTCCAGTACGCCCCTTGATTCGACCAATACCAAGTGCGTAAGCAGCCAGAAGTGACAAACACGTGCCGACTAGAGAAGTTACACCTGCTGTAACTATGGAATTAAACAGAAGTCTCGAAAAATTAACCGTTTCCAAGTAACGCTGAAACGCACTCACAGTCCACTGCTCTGGTAGAGCTAACGGGCCATTGATGGAAT
>NZ_JASOMS010000308.1:0-231 GCF_030216865.1 Pauljensenia sp. UMB6358
GCACCAAATATAAATGGCATATTCTTATATCATTTACACTAAGTGTCGTACTCTTTTTACTTTTAAATTATTTCGATATTTTCGCACTAAATGTAGATGCCTTTACTGTCTTTGACATTTACCCGCTCATTAGAGATTATGATTCCATCAGTTTAATAGTAATGTTGTGGTTAACCATTATATTAAATACTTTGATTTGCCAACTTATTTTCCGTCATATTTTAATTCAAG
>NZ_JASOMS010000309.1:0-231 GCF_030216865.1 Pauljensenia sp. UMB6358
GGACATGGGAATGGGTGAGAATCTGAGCCAGGGTTTCTAAGGAATTGATAATCTTACCATGCTTACCAATCACTAAGCCCGGTTTGTCGGTATTAATATGGAAGATAATTAAGTCATCCATATCTTCAACATCAATAGTCACATCCACCAGGTAGGCTTCCATGACATCGATGAGATAGTGGGCCACATCTTCAACACCCCAGTCGAAAGGATAGGAAGAGTCTTCTGCTT
>NZ_JASOMS010000310.1:0-230 GCF_030216865.1 Pauljensenia sp. UMB6358
CTGACCCTGGGAGTCATTGCCGAGGTAGGTGGCCGTTATGTTGATAAGAACATAGGAGAAGCCATCCGTGGCCGGCTCGTTGAAATCGCTTGCGGCGGCAACCTTCTCATCCGCATTGAGGTCGACGGAGTTGACGGTGACCTTCCAGTCCTTCGTCGTGATCTCCGAGCCGATGGGGAGAGGATTCTCCCTGGAGGAGCCGGCATCGCCCTCATTCGTAGCGGGGGCGT
>NZ_JASOMS010000311.1:0-230 GCF_030216865.1 Pauljensenia sp. UMB6358
GACCTCGATGACGATGTTTCCGGTCGTCGATGCGCCATTGAAAAGGGGAGACAATTGGTCGAACTCCTCCGGCGCGAGAGTCAGCTTCTGAGAAGACGCCAGGTTGTACGTCTTGCCGTCCTTGCTGACGAAGTCGACCGTCGCCCAGGGCATCTGACCCTGGGAGTCATTGCCGAGGTAGGTGGCCGTTATGTTGATAAGAACATAGGAGAAGCCATCCGTGGCCGGCT
>NZ_JASOMS010000312.1:0-230 GCF_030216865.1 Pauljensenia sp. UMB6358
GACCTCGATGACGATGTTTCCGGTCGTCGATGCGCCATTGAAAAGGGGAGACAATTGGTCGAACTCCTCCGGCGCGACAGTCAGCTTCTGAGAAGACGCCAGGTTGTACGTCTTGCCGTCCTTGCTGACGAAGTCGACCGTCGCCCAGGGCGCCTGACCCTGGGAGTCATTGCCGAGGTAGGTGGCCGTTATGTTGATAAGAACATAGGAGAAGCCATCCGTGGCCGGCT
>NZ_JASOMS010000313.1:0-230 GCF_030216865.1 Pauljensenia sp. UMB6358
GCGGTTAAAGAGCTTGGAGAATTGGAATTCATATTCACCCATTAATCCCGAAGGCTTGAAGATCATAATTAAGATCAAAGCGGCGGCATAGAGGATGGGACGCACTTGACCAAAAGGCGCTAAGAAGGTGTTCAATAGCCCCAATAAGATCGAAGCCACGAAGCTCCCGGAAATAGAGCCAATCCCACCGAAAACCACGATCACTAAGATGTCGATCGATTTTTGGAAGG
>NZ_JASOMS010000314.1:0-230 GCF_030216865.1 Pauljensenia sp. UMB6358
TCCTATCACACCTCACTGCTTAGACGTGCTCTTCCATTCGCACGCTTGAGTTAGCCTACTGCGTCCCTCCTTCACTCTATACTCTAGTACAGGAATCTCTACCTGTTGGCCATCGGATACACCTTTCGGTCTCTCCTTAGGTCCCGACTAACCCAGGGCGGACGAGCCTTCCCCTGGAAACCTTAGTCTTACGGTGGACAGGATTCTCACCTGTCTTGCGCTACTCATAC
>NZ_JASOMS010000315.1:0-229 GCF_030216865.1 Pauljensenia sp. UMB6358
TCAATGGTGCTGTCGCGGTCGAGGCCGATATGAACGGTGACGCACTTCCGGCTGCAGACAGTCACGATTGGCCGCGTGAAAACGGTGGGCATATTGGTTCCCTGCTGGCATCCTTCCCTGATCAGAAGGGCGCCGCCGTGCGGGTCTGGCAATGGGTCGGCGTGCCTGACTGAATCCACCGCTGCGCCCTCTTAGTGTGAAGGGGTGGGTGAGGAACAACTTCCTGAGG
>NZ_JASOMS010000029.1:0-595 GCF_030216865.1 Pauljensenia sp. UMB6358
TGGTTCACGAGGAACCGGCGTACTCTCATCTGTTGTGAAACCTGTTGGGCTATTTGCCTTGTCGCATTGGTTAGGGAATCAACGCTATTGTTGCGTAGTAGGGATACTTTGCGGACGCGGCGTAAGCCTTTCGCGCCTGTCCTGATAGGGGCGGTGCGTAGTTTCGCGTCACCCTCACCGGGACCCCAGCCGACAATCTCCGAAGCATAATCCGCGCTGTGGTAGGAAATATCGGGCATTTCAGCCACATTCACACCAATTTCTAAACGAACATTAAGCTTTTTTGCCCCTATAGGCCGCCCGAAATCAATGCGATGTTCTACCGTACCGTTTTTACCTTTGTAGGAGCGTTCGACCCAATCAACCCCGGCCTGTGAAATCATCTCGTCAAGGACGCGGCCAATGTCGTCTACTTCCCACGGGGCTATTGTGTAGGGTTCAGCCGGAATATTAGTAACATCTGTAACCCACCTGTCAGGCGTGTTAACTGTCCTCTTCTTAGTCACGGTTTTAGTGGTTGTGCCCTTGCCGGTGAGAATGCGGCGGAAACGGCACGGATACCAGACACTCCCGGTTCTTACTGTGCTGCCAGGGT
>NZ_JASOMS010000316.1:0-229 GCF_030216865.1 Pauljensenia sp. UMB6358
CAGTCATCCACCTGATCGATCACTGCGTCTGCGACCTCACGCATGGACAGGCGACGATCCATGGACGTCTTCTGGATCCATCGGAACGCCTCAGGCTCAGTCATGTCCATCTTTTCCATCAGGAGTCCCTTGGCGCGGTCAACGCGCTTGCGCGTCTCGAAACGCTCCGACATGTCGGAGATTTCTTCTTCCAGTGACTCGATTTCACGGTGACGGGACAGGGCGATTT
>NZ_JASOMS010000317.1:0-229 GCF_030216865.1 Pauljensenia sp. UMB6358
GTGGAACAGGCAGCGCTGAACCCCGGTGGCGGGCCAGCATTGCCGGATTGCTTTGAGTGCTCCTGGCCTGTCATCGGTGATGACCACGGTAGGGGCTGGGAACCTGGAAAGGAGCGCCTGCCATGCGGCTACGGATTCACGGTCGCACCATTGTCAGCCAATGACGTGTGACCCGTTTGTTGCGATCAGTAAGCACCAGTGGTGGGATAGATAAATCCCGTCGATGATG
>NZ_JASOMS010000318.1:0-229 GCF_030216865.1 Pauljensenia sp. UMB6358
GTACGGTGGAGCCGGCGCCCTCGACATAGTAGTCGGTGGTCCCAATGGGGGGAATACCGGTAAGTCCGGCAGAAGAAGCGTTCTTATAGGCCAGTCCAAGTTTGGCCAGCGAAATAATCCCAGTGTCCGGGTCAGTAGTTAGCGACTCGGCTACCGCGCCCCCAAGTGCTACGTGCCTGAACGGATTGATAATGGAGGCGGGGGAGAGCCCCTTCTTCAGCACCTGATT
>NZ_JASOMS010000319.1:0-229 GCF_030216865.1 Pauljensenia sp. UMB6358
GTCATGCTCGCCTCCCATTTTTATGAGTCGCGTGATGGTTCCACGGCAGGGTTCTGGGCAGATAAGCCAGATGCGGCTCGGGCGGTATGGAACGCGGTGAACAATCTGCTGCGCCTGGACCGGGATTGGAAGGTGTAGACCAATGGCTTCTTTGGGATCCATGCGCACCACCATCGACCTCATCCAGCCGACGGTTGTTCGGGATAAGGCGGGGTTCACCACCACGCGC
>NZ_JASOMS010000320.1:0-228 GCF_030216865.1 Pauljensenia sp. UMB6358
CTCTCGACGTCAAAGGCGACCGTGGATTCGTTCTTGACTTCTTTGACCGGGCTTGCGACGAAAAGCTCCTCCCAGGTCGGCTACCTGAAAACGAGTGCAGCAAGAACACCATCCCTGCTGGATGGCTGAGAGGTATCGATCGACGAGACCTCAACAAGATCTGGAATGGAAAACGGCCTCTACCAGAGGACACCGCAAGACGCATCTTGCCCGCCATCAGCGAGCAGA
>NZ_JASOMS010000321.1:0-228 GCF_030216865.1 Pauljensenia sp. UMB6358
GGTTGCAGCAGAAGTTTCAGATGAACGCTCTGCTTATATGACTCGCGGCCACAACAACTCTCGTATGATTACGATGGGATCAGAAATTGTTGGTGAAGGCCTTGCTAAGAATATTGCAAAAGGATTCGTCAATGGGAAATATGACGGAGGTCGCCACCAAATCCGTGTTGATATGCTCAACAAGATGTGCTAAGGAGAGAGGAGAATTTAAATGAAAATTGCAATTGG
>NZ_JASOMS010000322.1:0-228 GCF_030216865.1 Pauljensenia sp. UMB6358
CGCCTGAACAGTGTTCTAAAAGCGGCGCCCATTAGTTAAGTAGACTTATAATACCTTTTTCAAAAACATTTGTAAATACTTTCGGATCAATTTGTTTGAATTGCTCGACAATTTAAATAAAAGACAATTTTTATTTAGCATATTTTAAGATCTTTTCCGTAGCTAAGCAAGGAAAAATTTAACCTATAAAATATTTTGACAAAGGAAGTCAGGCACATGCTTTCCACT
>NZ_JASOMS010000323.1:0-228 GCF_030216865.1 Pauljensenia sp. UMB6358
GTTAATGTGGTAGCTCTGTCAAACGGTTCACTGACGTGGCTGGTTGCGCGGTTCCGGTGCCTGACCGGTGAGCAGCGTGTACGCATCAACGTAGCGTTGACGTGTCGCCTCAACGATCCGGTCAGGCAGGCGCGGCGGCTGCTCGCCGCTGGCGCGATCCCACCCGGATTCTTCGGAGGTCAGCCAGTCGCGCACATACTGTTTGTCGAAGCTGGGAGTCACCTGGCC
>NZ_JASOMS010000324.1:0-228 GCF_030216865.1 Pauljensenia sp. UMB6358
ACGTATTATTAATGTTCCAAAAAGAGGTGTAGGTCCTTCATCTGTTGAAAAAGTTCAAAACTATGCACTTCAAAACAATATCAGTATGTTTGATGCACTTGGAGAAGCTGATTTTATCGGATTGTCAAAAAAAGTGACACAAGAGTGTCTTAATTTTTACGAGTTAATCCAAAGCTTGATAAAAGAACAAGAATTTTTAGAAATTCATGAAATAGTTGATGAAGTATT
>NZ_JASOMS010000030.1:0-550 GCF_030216865.1 Pauljensenia sp. UMB6358
CCCTATTACAGGGCAGGACGCGCAGACCCTTTTCGCCTCCGCAAACTCATCATGCCTACCGTTTTTGGTATTATTCGTGAACAGCTCCGGTGCCCTCGTGCAGGCCGCGTTTTCTGCCCACTGCCCAGGCAAAGGCAGATCCAAACGGGGATCCAAGCACAAAGTCGAATAACTCATGCTTGCGCCCTTCTAATCAGCTCGTAAACCTCCCGGCCTTTCTCGCTGATCTGCCACAAGCGGACGCGCCGCCCGGCCTTATTTTTCCCGCGCCCGGCCTTTTCTACTAGGCCAATATTTGCGAGTTCGGAGCGGCGGGACCGGTACGAGGACGAGACCGCAGGCGCGTCGTACGCATCCGCATAACAAGCTGTCAGCTGCTCATCACTAATCGGGGCATCTTGATTAGCGAAAATTGCTAAAACCTTGCGGGCGACCTCCCGTGCCGCAACAGCCCGCGCGGCCTCATGCGAGGTTTGCGGGTCCCCAAGCCGGGCGTGCGCCTCCAACCGATCCAGCTTCGCCAACGCCGTTTCCGTAGCAGGCCGCGCAT
>NZ_JASOMS010000031.1:0-539 GCF_030216865.1 Pauljensenia sp. UMB6358
TGAAAGGCATGTTGCACTTGCTAGCGATTTTTACTTTGCCGAGGAAGTTAATGAACATTCGGGTTTCCGCAAGCTCATGCCCAGCGGCCTTAAGCAACCCCCGACGGTATATGGCATTAACGAAAACCTCATCGCGGGTCGCACCATCATCAAAATGATTAGCAAGAGCCTCCATGTAATGATTGAAGGTTGCCGCGCACTTGAGCGCCTCAATAGCAACTTCTTCGGGATCCTGCCCTTCTTGCAGGGTGGGTTCGCCCCACTCATCAAGCGTGGTAATAGGCGGGAAAAGTGGTACCGGGGCCTGTTTCGGGTATGATTCACCTTGGAAGGTCATAATTCGTGATTCCTTTCAAAATTAGTGACTCCGCTTGTTGCCGCAGGTGGAGTCACACCTAATTAATTCGCGTAATACTTAGACCAAACACCCTCAAAAAGGGGCCGGTCCTTCTCGGTGTATGCGTTGACCTGGCGGGTCTGCCCATTCCCCAAATTCAGGGGGTACTTCTCCGGCTCCCTACCATGCTCTAGCGTGTAAG
>NZ_JASOMS010000032.1:0-519 GCF_030216865.1 Pauljensenia sp. UMB6358
GGTTTAATGCGAGGCCATACCCAGGGCCTGGTTGATGCTTTCGGCGGCATGGTAGGAAAGCTCACGAGTATTACTGGGGCCTTCAAGGGTAGCGTTAGTGGCCTTAGTGGGTCACTTAAGAGCGTTGGCGGCGCAATTATGGGCGCGTTTGGCGGGCCTGTAGGGTTAGCTGTGGGCGCTGTCGCTGCCCTCGCTGGGGTTATCGGCACCTTCTACTTGAACCAGCAGAAGGCCAATAAAGAGACTGCGGACTTCGCGCACGAGTTGAATCAGGCGGCTGCGGCTGCCGATGGTAGCGCGCAAAAGCTCGTAGCTAATAAGGCCCAGCAGGATGGCATGTTCGAGGCAATTAGCCGGGTGAATAGGGCTAATAAAGACGCGAACCTTACCACCCAGGAACTAACAGCTGCTATGGCTGGTAACGGTGATGAAGCTAAACGGCTTGTTGAACGGTACCAGCAGTTGTTAGACGCACGTATTAAATCGTTGCAGGGTATGGACCCGCAAGCGATCGAGCAT
>NZ_JASOMS010000033.1:0-513 GCF_030216865.1 Pauljensenia sp. UMB6358
TTTCACCGGCGATCAGGCCGGGATCATTATCGAAAGTAGAGATTCTTTCTGTGCGGGCCCCGGCTTGGGTGCGGGATTTGAGCTTGCGATTTTCTGACTCTAGGTGCTCGATCTGCCGCCCGCGCTCGTCGTATTGGGCGTGGAGTCGGGTGAACGCGTCTTCGTCCAAATCGTTTAGCGTGTTGATGAGGTTGGAGAGTTGCCGCCGGTACATGGCATGGTTCTCCCAAAACTTTTTATTAGCACTCATGATCTTCCATTTCTGCGTCTCGTTCTGCTAGTAAGACGGCGTATGCGCGATCGTAGAAGTTTGCGTTATCGGTTTCGACTTGCACTTGGCTGAATAGTCGGAGTGCGGCATCGCTAGCGCACATGCGATTTTTTTCGATCTCGGTAAGCTGCCTGTGCGTTTCTTTATGATTCTTTACCTTCTGGGGGAGAGCGTTTTTTGCTTTCCGCTCAAGTTTCCGCGTATTAGCAAGGATCTGATTTAGAAGGTCTACTGGGTCATCG
>NZ_JASOMS010000034.1:0-505 GCF_030216865.1 Pauljensenia sp. UMB6358
CGCGTTCATTATCGAGGATTGGATCTGCTCGAATTTGATTTTGAGGAATTCGCCTATCCTGGCGGCCATACCCTCCGTAACATTCAGCTTTTCCACATCAACGGCGTGAGCGGCAAGCTTCGAGGTCGTAATAGACCCATCCTCAATTACGGTTTCTTGATCTAATGCGACGCGTAGTTTTGCGATCATCAGGTTCCCGCCGTGGCACTGGGCCACTAGCCGCGCGAACGGGGGCTTAACTAGACCGTGTGGGGTGATCTCGTATCTTCTGTGCTCCCAACTAGTAGGCAGTTCCTTCCAAGTTTGCGGGGGGAAAAGCCCCGTCCACGGATCACTAATACTTGGTGAACTAAAGTGTAAGAAGTCCCCGCCAGATACCGGCATAAATCCTATGCTCCCGTGGGCCCCTGACGTAGAGGCTTGCACCCAAAAATCAAGAACATACTTGCGCCCAGGCTCGAAAAGGATTCTGGTCTCGTTAGCTACCGTACTAGAGCTCCCGAAG
>NZ_JASOMS010000035.1:0-496 GCF_030216865.1 Pauljensenia sp. UMB6358
TCTATTCTTCCCCTTCTTTGCTTAAGAAGAGTATGGTTGTAGTGAGTGCCATAAATTAGCGTTATTATCTTATGAAGTATCAGTTATAGAAAATATTTAGTTAGTGTTATTTAAAATAAATGAGGTGAGAGTGGTGTCATATATTGAGAATCCAGGAAGCAATTATGATGAACTTATTTGGTATTTAACGACTAATTATGATGAGGTGGAGGGGGAGGATTTTTATCGATATATTTTTCCTAATAATCAAAAAACTGGAGAATATAATACTGATAAGAATCATTGGAAAGCAAATGCTGTTTATTTGTATCACGATGAAGATAATTCTGAAAAAACTTATCGAAGAAGAATTATGTTAGATGATACTTGGGAAGAAGATTTTGAAAATTATATTTATGATAATCATCATACTTTGTGTAGTGGCTTGTCTTATCGTGGAAAAGCTAATACTTTATTGAATGCTAGAGAGCTAAATGCAATTATTATTGATTTAGAT
>NZ_JASOMS010000036.1:0-470 GCF_030216865.1 Pauljensenia sp. UMB6358
CTCTTGCTAGCTAAACGCCAGGAAGGGCGATACTAGCAGTAGGATGCCGGCAAATACTATAAGGATCAGGCCTGGCCCGCGCAGTTCGCGCAGCGATTTTACGCGCAGCACCAAGTAGGTGGGAATCAGGCACCCGATCATGCCGAAGATGGGCGAGCAGATGGACGTAAATGACAGCACGGGAGCGTTGAGGACGATCGCTCCCCATGAGACCAGAACACCAAACACTAAGATGGCGAAGGATAGTAGCCGGCGGTTGATGCGTTCCTCGGGAACGAAACGCTTGACGACATTCATGGCGATGCCTTGGCAGGCCTCTTTGAATCCTTGAAAGACGCCGAAGAAGGCGGTCATGACAGCGAAGATGTTCAGAACGACGCTCAGGATCTGCACCCATGCCCCGTCTAGGTTGCGGGCGGCGATCGCCAGCGTGGAAATGTTTTCGTTGGCGGCTTGCACCGCCTGATCGT
>NZ_JASOMS010000037.1:0-467 GCF_030216865.1 Pauljensenia sp. UMB6358
CCCCAAGGCCACACCATTAATGGGGGTCGCAAAGTAGGAGACAGCGCGGGCAACTTCATCAGTGTGTGGAACGTTCTCAACACCAATATAGGCGGGGACATTCTGGAGCATTACTATAACCTCAATCTAAAAAATGGGTGTTCAACATTTTGTTTAGGCGGGCCACGTGTCACGCCAATAAACTGAGCCCACAACTTTTTCATAGGAGCCGTAATCGGCTTTGACTGTGACCTCAGTTAGACCAGGTGGGACTACTAGCTCGGATAGGGGGGTCCAGGGGTCGAGCATGTCATGTCGGGATCGGCCTGAATTATCCAAAATGGTCTTATTGAAGGGGTCAACCGTTACTGTTTCGCCCTTACGTAATTGGCCTAACAGTCGAACGTTTGTTCGTCCAATTGTTACTGTCGGGTGCACGCAAGGCCCGTAAAAGCGGACCTTAGCGGGCGCGTCTACCGTCCCCCGGT
>NZ_JASOMS010000003.1:0-224012 GCF_030216865.1 Pauljensenia sp. UMB6358
TAAAAACAAACTCAAAAACAAAAAACAGGCATAAAAACAAACACACTATCGAGTTCACAAACAACACCCACACACCCCAAAACAGCCACAAAAAACCGCAACCATCAAAAAAGGGGAGGAAGCAACCACGCCACAATCACAAACCCAAAACCACAAACAGGCCCAAAAGCTTGCAACCACTCGGCGCAACAACAGAAACAATACCCACCCCCCACCACACCGTCAAATCAGCGCAAGCTTCAATTCCTACCTCTTGCACACCAGCAGATTCGCAGTATTTCGCCGAAAAGTGGCTCTGAGCAGCAAGGAAACACTAAAATTGTGATCTGTCAGCGTTTTACAGACCACAAAACTAGACCGTGATTGCGACTCAGATCTCCGTAGCAAACGCCGACTGTCACACGGCGCCTACACGTCGCCACATACATGCGATTGCGTACGTACACGGCGACCAATACATCTAAGAACACCACGCAGCACAGCACCAATATCGAGATGCAATGACCTGTTAGAAACGCACTGCGGGGCGGAAACGTAGTGTTTCCGCCCCGCAGGTGAGTCCAATCAGGAAATCACTGCGATTCCCATACGGACGCTTCAGTCGTCGAATTCGATGACAGCAAGGTTGCGACGCCCCTTACGGATCAGCAGTCGATGACCAGCCAGAACGTCGTCAGCCGTGAACACAGCTTCCGCGTCCTCAAACTTGACGTTGTTCAGGTACGCGCCACCGGAAGCAATCGTGCGACGTGCGGCGCCTCGTCCCTTTTCCAAACCGGTTTCAACCAACGCGTCAACCATCGTTGCCTCACCGAGCTTCACAGTTGCGCGAGGAAGATCCGACGTAGCAGAAGCCAAGGTATCCGCATCGATTGCGCGCAGATCTCCACCACCCCAAAGGGCGTTGGTTGCGCCAAGAACACGCTCAAACTCTTCTTCACCGTGAACAAGCTTCGTCACCTCAGCCGCCAGGGCCTTCTGGGCTGCGCGCGCATGAGGACGCTCTGCAACCTCAACCTCAAGCTCTTCTATGCGAGCACGGTCAAGGAAGGTGAAGATCTTCAGGAAGCGAACAACATCGGCGTCCTCAACCTGCAGCCAGAACTGGTAGAAGGCGTACGGGCTCATCATCGTCGGATCGAGCCAAATCGCACCGCCCTCGGACTTACCGAATTTCGTACCATCAGCCTTCGTAATAATCGGAGTCGTCAGCACGTGCGACACCTCGCCGTCAACCTTACGAATCAGATCAACGCCACCGATCATATTGCCCCACTGATCGTTACCGCCGGTCTCAAGAGTGGCACCGTAACGACGATGCAGTTCAAGGAAATCGTTCGCCTGCAGGATCTGATAGGAGAACTCCGTGTAGGAAATGCCCTCATCCGATGCCAGACGACGCGCAACAATGTCCTTACCGAGCATCGTGCCAACGCGGAAGTACTTACCGATACCGCGGAGCAGATCAATGGCGCTCAGTTCCTCAGTCCAGTCGAGGTTGTTCACCATCGTCGCCGCGGCCGGTCCTTCAAAATCGAGAAAACGCGAGATCTGGTTGCGCAGATTGTCTGCCCAACCGCGAACGACCTCGGTCGGCTGTAGCTGACGCTCCCCCGATTGACGCGGATCGCCAATCTGACCGGTTGCCCCACCAACAAGTGCGAGTGGCTTATGACCAGCCAGCTGCAGGTGACGCATCAGAAGAATTTGAACAAGGTGTCCGTGGTGCAGAGAAGCTGCGGTCGGGTCGAAGCCACAATAAAAGGTGACCGGCCCGGCGTTCAGGTGCTCGCGAAGAGCATCAATGTCGGTGTGCTGGGCGATGAGACCCCTCCACTGGAGGTCATCCAGAATGTCGGTCACTTTAAATTCCTTCCATTTCGGCTCGAAGTAGCCGAGGCTATCTTAGCGGGTTGGGGTGGACGCCCACTCACGGCATCCAGCAATACGGACAGCAAGTGCTTGTCGTTGTTCCTCAACGCGAACAGGAGCAGTTCCCCCTTTCCCCAGTCGCGCGGATACAGATCCTGCGACGTTCAGGACTTCGCGGACATCCGGGGTCAGAAGCGACGAGGCCGAGGTCAATTCTTCATCGCTGAGATCAGCAAGCTCGACGCCACGTCGCTCTGCCATCTTGACGCAAGCTCCAGAGATTTCGTGCGCGCTACGGAAAGGTACTCCCCTACGCACAAGCCACTCTGCAATGTCCGTGGCAAGCGAGAATCCCTGAGGTGCGAGCTCCGCCATGCGCTCCAAGTTAAGGGTCATCGTTTCAACCATTCCCGAAACAGCGGGCAGCAAAACATCGAGCGTATCCAGCTGATCGAAGACAGGTTCTTTGTCTTCTTGAAGATCGCGATCGTATGCCAGCGGGATGCCCTTGAGCACCGTCAATAGGCTCATCAGATCACCGATCAGGCGACCGGCTTTACCGCGAGCGAGTTCAGCCACATCGGGATTCTTCTTCTGAGGCATGATCGATGATCCTGTTGAGAAGGAATCATCAAGAGTCACGTAGTCGAATTCCTTGGTGTTCCACATGATGATTTCTTCGCTGAGGCGAGAGATATCAACGCCGATCATCGCAAGGATAAAAGAGCACTCTGCAACGATGTCACGCGACGCGGTTCCATCGATCGAATTATCCACCGAATCATCAAAGCCGAGCTGACGAGCAACAGCCTGCGGATCCATGCCGAGAGTATTACCTGCCAGAGCGCCCGAGCCATAGGGAGAAATCGCGGCACGCTTATCCCAATCGGCAAAACGTTCAACGTCGCGAATCAGAGGCCATGCGTGTGCCATCAGATGATGCGCCACCAAAACGGGTTGTGCGTGTTGCATATGAGTACGCCCCGGCATAACAGCGTCACCAGCACGTGCAGCCTGCGACAAAATCGCGTCCACAACATCCAGGACGCGGCTCGCAATATGGCGCGTCTCGTCACGCAGGTACATGCGAATCAGTGTTGCAATCTGATCATTACGCGAACGCCCCGCACGCAACTTTCCGCCAAGCTCACTACCCGCGCGCTCAAGCAAACCACGCTCGAGTGCCGTATGGACATCCTCATCGTCCGGCGATGGAACAAACGCACCCGACGCAACATCGGCATCCAATTGCGCCAACGCGGCATGCATCGCGTCGATTTCATCAGCGCTTAAGAGGCCAGCCTCGTACAGCGCGTCAGCGTGGGCATGAGAACCAGCAATGTCCACATGCGCGAGACGCCAATCGAAATGGGTAGAAACTGAAAGGGCTGCGAGCGCCTGCGCAGGACCACCGGAAAAACGGCCACCCCACAAAGCAGTCGGTGTTGTTGTCTCTTGCGAAGTCACGGGTTCATCATTCCTTGCCCTCGCGACAAACTCCAATTCGCGAGACGTTTAAAGGGACCATATTTTGCAAACAGTGAAGCAAAAGGTTGTTTTTTCGCCACCCACGCTGCCAAGATGACAAAAAGAATCCAGTTGCCTTCAAACAAAAGACGGGATTCAACCGTCGACTGAATAATCAATGCTGAAGCAATCATTGCTGGCATTACAACCCTGCGGGATTCATCGATATGGCGCACAGCGTAAATGAACGTGCCAAAGAATACTGTCGCAACGGCGACGCTCAGAATTGAGACTCCGATAATGCCTGTCTGGAAAAGGGCCTCGATAAACGAGTTGTGAGCCTGAGTTGTCGGAGTTCCATCACCGCGACGAATGAAATTCGAAAAAACAGGCACATCACCTTGATAGCCAATGGTGAAGCCCCATCCGAGAATCGGATGTTGGCTCCACATGGGGAGAAGCGCCTTCCAGATGTCACCACGACCTGAAAAATCCGGGGAACGACCAAGGAAATCAGTGATCGCCAAACGGTTAAACAGTGCGATCACCGCTCCTGTCAAAGTCAGCGAGACGATCAAAGAAATCAGGGCGGGACGATGAGGACGCGTCACCGACTTCACCAAACCGAAGGACATTGCGATCGCCATACAGATGATGACCGCGACGGTGACCGTTCCTGAACGCGTCAGAGCAATTGTCACAATCGAAATGATCAGCCAGATAATCGTTGACGTCGTGTTTTTATACGTTGACATCCATTTGACAAGCAAACAGAGAATCAACAGCAACGCAATAAACGCAAGCGGATTCCGATTACCGGGGAAGCCTTGAATAGGGCCACCATTAAAAAGATCTCCATAAACCCAATAGGACATATCGGGCACGGATTCCCCAGCGCGGATCATTGGAATCGGAGCCAAGCGCTGTTTCCAGATAAGAGCGGTGAACAGCTCAAGAGCGTAGGAAACAATCAGAATGACCTTGAACGAAACGATGAGAAGATTCGCTGTTTCCGTAAACGTGTAACAGGCAGAAATCGCCAAACCTGTAAGAGACACGCCGATTGTCACGACGGCAAACATCGCAGAATAATGCGGATATTGCGACCATGCGACCGATAAAGCGCACCACATGACGAACAGCAGTGTGGCAAGTGGATACGCAACCCGTGTGAAACGAATCTGATTGAGATGCATCAGATACGCCAAAGCAACAAATAATGCCACCATGACAACCGAAGACCCGTAGAAGCCAACGATATTACGTACGCCTTGGCCTGCGAAGCCTAGAAAGAAGATTGCAATGGTGACGATATCTAAGGCTCGACGCTCAGGCGTCGTCTTCGCCCCATACCTGCGTAGAAACTCAACCGATTCTTTCATCGTGACCACTCTAGCGAAAGAACGTGCCACGCCCCGGTGTCCATTGGGCACACTTAGATAAAGAAAACACGTGTGCCCAAGGAAATCAGCCTTGGGCACACGTGCATATCAGTGTTTGTTTGACCAAACGAACGTCTGCTCAGTATCCCTGCGAGTTACCCAGACGGACGTCACGAGCAGCCGCAAGCTTCGACTGCAGACCGTAGATATCAATGAATCCACGCGACGAAGACTGATCGAAGCTATCGCCAGTCTCGTAGGTTGCCAGGTTGAAGTCATACAGTGAAGCCTCGGAACTCCGTCCATTCACAGTTGCACGGCCACCGTGCAGGACCATACGAATATCACCGGTCACATACTGCTGAGTATCTTCAATGAACGCATCCATGGACTTCTTCAACGGTGAGTACCACTGGGCTTCATAGACCAATTCACCCCACATCTGCTCAAGACCACGCTTGTAGCGGCGCTGCATGCGTTCGAGGGTGATGGATTCCAACCCCTGGTGTGCTTCGATCAAAGCGAGAGCACCGGGAGCCTCGTAAATCTCACGTGACTTGATGCCAACCAGACGATCTTCGACCATGTCAATACGACCGATGCCTTGAGCGCCTGCACGGCGGTTCAGCTCTTGGATTGCTTCAAGCGGGGTGACTGCGCGACCGTCAATGGCTACCGGGATGCCCTTTTCGAAGGAAATGACGACCTCATCCGGAAGCGGCGGGTAAGTCGGATCATCGGTGTAAACGTAGACGTCCTTGGTCGGCGCGTTCCACAGGTCTTCAAGGAAGCCAGTTTCGATTGCTCGACCCCACACGTTCTGGTCGATCGAGAACGGGTTATGCTTCGTCGTTTCGATCGGCAGGTGGTGCTTCTCGGCGTATTCGATAGCAACGTCACGCGTCAGCGCAAGGTCACGAACCGGCGAGATGCAGTCCATGTCGGGGGCCATCGACGTAATCGAAACCTCGAAACGTACCTGGTCGTTCCCCTTGCCGGTGCAACCGTGAGCAACAGTGTGTGCGCCAAATTCGCGCGCAGCTTTCACCAGGTGCTTGGCGATCACGGGACGGGACAGAGCTGAAACCAGCGGGTACTTACCTTCATAGAGGGCATTCGCCTTCAGTGCCGGCATGCAGTATTCGTTGGCGAACTCGTCGCGAGCATCTGCAACGTAGGCTTCCACCGCACCGCAGTCGAGCGCGCGCTGGCGGATGACCTCGAGGTCTTCGCCACCCTGCCCCACGTCAACTGCAACCGCAACGACCTCGCGACCGGTCTGTTCGCCGATCCAACCAATAGCAACGGAGGTGTCCAAACCACCCGAGTATGCGAGGACAACGCGGTCCTTGTGCTCTGCCATGTTGTATTCCTTCTCCGATGAAAGTGTGAGAGTGGAGTGAATAAGAAAAGTGTGGGCTCAGTGAGCGGAAGATCCGGGCTCAGCAAGATCCATCAGATACGATTGGGTCTGCTGCGCATCTTCAGAAGATCGACAAATCACAAGGATTGTGTCATCGCCCGCGATTGTTCCCGCAACCGCATCAAGACGAACAGCATCGATAGCTGAGGCCAAGAGATTGGCTGCTCCAACCGTTGTCCTGAGCACCAGCTGATGGTCAACAAGGATTGAGGTAACGAGGATCGACTGGCACCATTTCTGCAAGCGTTCGTGTCCAGCTTCGCCTTCGTGGGTTGCTCCCCCGTCAATATCGGGAACGGAGTAGATGCGAGTGCCGTCAGCCACACGAATCTTTGTCGCACGCATATCGACAAGGTCACGCGACAGAGTTGCCTGAGTAACGTCAATACCTTGCTCACGCAACAGATCGCGAAGATCCTTTTGCGAACCGATTGATCCGCTAGCAAGAATTGAACGAATTGCTTCACGTCGCGCAGCGGGCGTTTGTGTGCTTCGATCTCCCATATGCATGATTATACGTAACTATGTATAAATTGCACAATGGCGCGAGGCACCCAAAATCAGCGCTGTTCGAGATCCTTCAGAATCGAATCAGTCCACTCGTTGATCTCATCCCAGTCGCGGAAATCGCCTTCCACAACACCGGCAAGACGTGCAACTGAGCGTTCACGCAACGAAAGCAACGATGGGGTGTAGCGACCAGCAAAAGAATGAAGATCAATAGCACTGACGCGAGTCAGAAGCGGACCGATACGAGTCGGATCCTGAGGGGCATGCTTCGGAACACCATTCATACCAACTGAGAATGCCCACACGGGCTTGTTTTCAAGCTGGGCGCTAAAACGATCCATGAAATCGTGCGCTCCATCCATCCACTGCAGGATATAAACAGCCGAACCGCAAATCACAGCGTCATAAGCGTCAACAGAAGTAACATCCTCCGGCGCGATGCGATCAGCCGTGTGACCGGCATCTTCGAGTCGCCTCGCAATCGCGTCGGCAACTTCGTTCGTTGAACCATGCTTTGAAGAAGCAGTGACAAGGATATGCATAGCTATAAGTGTGGCAGAAAGCCGGGCTGGAGTCGCGCTGACATCTCGTACTGAGTCAAGATACACAAGGCGCGGACTCCAGCCCGGCTGTTCTATCGGTCATCGTGGCCCGTCAGGAGCCTCGTTAACTAAGAGCGCAACTGTGCTCCCAGCACCTTGCCCGCCTTCGCGACGACACTTTCGCGAACCTCACGAACTTCGTCGGCACTCAGCGTGCGATCCGGCGCACGCAACTTCAGAGCGAACGCCAGCGAGCGAACGTCAGCGCCAAGTGTCTCGGATTCGAAAATGTCGAACAGGGTCACTTCTTCAAGCAACGCTCCCCCGCTCTGACGAACAACCTGCTCGACGCGAGCAACAGGGATCGACTTCGACACAACAAGAGCGATGTCTTCCTTCGCAATCGGGTAAGTCGAGACAGGCTTCACCTGCGTCGGCTCACCGCTCATCGCCTCAATCAGAGCAGACAGATCAATCTCTGCGGCGCACGAACGGGCCGGCAAGCCAAACGACTTGCACACGCCGGGGTGAAGTTCGCCAGCCATCGCGATATCAATCAAATCGCGACCACGGCGGACGAATACGCGAGCAACACGACCCGGATGCCACGGAGCAACATCAGCCGGATCCGATGCAGGTTCAGGCATCAGTGGACCGGGCACTTTCTTGTAGTCGGCATCCCACGCGCGAGTGACCTCAATGCGAACGCCCAGAAGAGACGCAATATTCTCGACCATCTCAAGAGCATCCGACCATGCGAACATGCGAGCAGGCTCGACAACCGGCGAAGCCGAGGCACGACCGGCAAGGACAACACCCACATGCCACGGCTGAGCAGGAGTGCCAGCACGCAGTCCAGCAAGTTCCTCATCAGTCGGGCGCTGTTCAGCGCTCAGAAGATCGGCAGGAACTGTGCCTGCAGGGCGAACAACAAGTCCGGTTTCAAACAGCGCCACGCGGTCGCTACCGCGTGCAACGTTGCGTCCGGCAGCGTCAAGCAAGGTATCAATGATCGAGGTGCGCAACAGGGGTGCATCATCCGCAAGCGGGTTACGAAGCTTCAGAGCCTGACGACGTTCATCGCCCTGAGCGAGACGCTGACGATCGAAGGAATCCGAAACGAACGGATAGCTGAGAACCTCAACCAAACCAGAAGCTGCAAGCGACGCAGAAACGTGACGACGCGCCTGCTGCGCATCAGTCAAACCAGCACCGGCAGGAGCCGACGGCAGAATCGACGGAATAGTGTCGAAACCGTCAAGACGTGCAATTTCCTCAACCAGGTGGGCAGAACCAGTCAGGTCGGGACGCCACGTCGGAACGGTCACGTCGAAGATTCCGTCTTCGATTTCGTCGAGCGTGCAACCAATTTCAGTGAGAAGCTCCTCAACGCGTTCCTTCGAGTAATCGACGCCGATCAAGCGGGCGGCATCGGTGTACGGGAAACGAATTGACGAGGCCGGCGCGACTTCGTTGAAGTCGGACACTGCTGCATCTGCCGTTCCCCCGCCGTACTCAACCAGCAGGTCAACAGCTCGTTGAGCTGCGACAGGAGCAAGCTGGGGATCAGTGCCACGTTCGAAGCGCTTCGACGCTTCAGACGGCAGGTGGTGACGACGTGCGGTACGGGCGACCGACACCGCATCAAAGTGAGCGGCTTCGAGGAGGATATCCGTCGTGGAATGCTCGACCTCTGAATACTGACCACCCATAACACCGGCCATGCCGATGATGCGTGATCCTTCACCGTTCGGAGAATCTGTGATCAGCAGGTCTTGCGGATCCAGTTGCCGATCGACCTCATCCAGCGTTGTCAGACGCTCACCGGCGCGTGCGCGACGGACAACGATCGGAGCTTCAAGAGCATTCAGGTCGTAGGCGTGCATTGGCTGCCCAAGGTCGAGCATCACGTAGTTGGTGATGTCAACAGCCAAGGAGAGGCTACGCATTCCTGCTGCTTCGAGACGCTCGACCATCCAACGCGGGCTGGGAGCCGAAGGGTTCACGCCACGAACAATGCGGGTGACAAAACGGTCCGCACCGGGCTTACCGTGGATCGGCGCGTCGTCTGCGATACGCACCTCGAATCCGTCAGCGGTTGCCTCGGGCACCGAAGCAACACGGTTTCCAACCAGACCGGGATCCGTGAACTTCGCACCCGTCGAGTGCGCGAATTCGCGTGCGACACCGCGCATTGAGAAGCAGTAACCGCGGTCGGGGGTCACGTTGATCTCAAGAGTCTCTTCGCCCAAGCCAAGGAAACCGAGCAGATCAGAACCCGGAGCAGGGATCTCACGGTCTGGGAAATACTTCGGCAACACGATGATGCCATCGTGATCGTTACCCAGTCCCAGTTCACGGGCAGAGCAAATCATGCCATCGGAAATGTGACCGTAGGTCTTACGCGCTGCAATCGCGAAATCGCCGGGAAGAACTGCACCGGGCAGGGAAACAACAACGAGGTCACCCTCAACGAAGTTGTGAGCACCGCAAATGATGCCACGGCTTGGCAGATCCGAAGGTTCCTTACCGGCACCCGGCTGGTCGTTGTACTGACCAACGTCGACGCGACAGTAATTGACAGTCTTGCCGTTGGAGGCAGTTTCCTTCACCAGGGTCAGAACCTTGCCAACAACCAGCGGACCGGTGACCTTTGCGGGGTGGATTGCTTCTTCTTCCAGACCAACCTTCACCAGCGCTGCTGCGAGCTGCGCGGCATCAAGATCAGCAGGGACCTCGACGTGATCGGCGAGCCAAGAAATCGGAACCATTGGCATGTCAGTGTCCCTTTCCAATCAAACCGAACTGCTGGCTGAAACGAACGTCGCCTTCAACGATGTCGTGCATGTCAGCAATTCCGTGCCGGAGCATGAGGGTGCGTTCAATACCCATACCGAATGCGAAACCGGTGTAGACCTCCGGATCGATTCCGTTTGCTCTGAGAACGTTGGGGTTCACCATGCCGCAACCACCGACTTCAATCCAGCCGGCGCCGCCCTTCTTCTGTGGGAACCAAATATCAAGTTCGGCACTGGGCTCAGTGAAAGGAAAAAACGACGGGCGCAGGCGCGCCTTCGCTTCAGGACCAAACATTGCCTGAGCAAAGTGATTGAGCACGCCCTTCAGGTGCGCCATGGTCAGGCCCTTATCAACGGCCAAACCTTCGACCTGGTGAAAAACCGGGGTGTGCGTCGCGTCGAGAGCGTCAGAACGGAACACCTTGCCCGGGCATGCGACGTACAGAGGGACACCGCGGTCAAGCATGGCACGCGACTGCACCGGCGACGTGTGAGTACGCATCACAAGGTGCCCATCATCGGCGTTCTGGCCACCAGCAGAAGTGCCGTCAACGTAGAACGTGTCCTGCATCTGACGAGCCGGGTGGTCGATGTCGAAGTTCAGGGAGTCGAAGTTAAACCATTCGTGTTCAACTTCGGGGCCTTCAGCGATAGCCCAGCCCATGGATGTAAACACATCTTCGATCTCTTCAATCAGAGTCTCGATCGGGTGACGCGCACCCGTCACCGTGCGATGCCCACCGGCAGTCACATCGACGGATTCTTCGCGAAGAACACGTGCCTCGTTCTCAGCTTCAAGCACCTCTTGACGGACGGCGAGAGCCTTCGAAATCTGGCCGCGAGCACCACCGAGATTCTTACCTGCAGTGCCACGATCTGCGGGTTTGAGGGAACCGATGATGCGGTTGGCTGCGACCAGCGGGGCGTTGTCGCCAAGGATCGCTTGCTTTGTGGCCTTGAGTTCTTCGAGTGAAGATGCGGCTTCAATATCTGAAAGTGCAGCTGTGACGAGGGCGTCGACGGCTGCGCTATCCAGTGGATTGAGGTCAGGGGCTTCCTGGGCCATGTCCTGTTTCCTCCAATTAGGTCTCGTTTTGAACGCACTATATGCCCTGCCATGATAGTCCGAGCCTGCAAGATACCGCCTTGTCGTCCACATGGGGTCACTCACGCTGGGTTCCTATCTTCGTTGTCTGCACAGTCAGCAGTCATAAAGGAGCCTCGTCGCCTGGCCATCTGCCCGAGGTGCGCGAAAGGACTAGTCTTAAAGGTATGACTCATGTATCTGATTTAGCCAAGCGTGCGCCACTTGGAACCTTGAAACCGGGAACTATCTCCCCTGTTCGTTTAGTCCCGTCTCATATTGATCGTCCTGAATACATGTTCCATGAGGGTCCGGAGCGCGTGACTGCGTCGGATATTAAGGACGTGTCGACGATCGAGCGTATTCGTCACGCGGGTCGTATTGCTGCTCAGGCTCTGGAGGCTGTAGGCAAGAGCGTCGCACCGGGCGTGACGACCGACGAACTCGACCGTATTGGCCACGAGTTCCTCATTGACAACAATGCCTACCCGTCATGCTTGGGGTACATGGGTTTCCCGAAGTCTCTGTGCACGTCGATCAACGAGGTCATCTGCCACGGCATTCCCGACGATCGCCCGTTGGAAGAAGGCGACATCGTGAACGTTGATATCACCGCCTATGTTGATGGTGTTCACGGTGATACCTGCGCGATGTTCGAGGTTGGCAAGGTCGACGAGGAATCGCACCTTCTGATTGAACGCACGCATGAAGCGATGATGCGTGGCATTAAGGCTGTTGGTCCGGGTCGTGAAATCAACGTGATCGGTCGTGTCATTGAACGTTATGCGAAGCGTTTCGACTACGGCGTGATCCGCGATTACACGGGGCACGGTGTGGGCGAGGCCTTCCACTCCGGTCTGATTGTTCCTCACTACGATGCTGCACCCGCGTATTCGACGATGATGGAGCCCGGTATGGTCTTCACGATCGAGCCGATGTTGACCCTTGGTGGCATTGATTGGGAGCAGTGGGACGATGACTGGACCGTTGTGACCGCTGACCGTTCACGTACTGCTCAGTTTGAGCACACCCTCGTTGTCACCGAAGACGGTGCGGAGATTTTGACTCTTCCGTGAGTCTGAGGCTGGCACATTTTTGCTGATCGACGAGGTCGCGCGGACGTAACTGTTCGCGCGACCTTGTTGCTCGGCGCTACGATACGATAGCGACTGAGTCGAACAATGATGTTTCGGAAGGGATCATTCGCACAATGACGACCGTTGGATGTGGAATCGATATTGGTGGATCTGGCGTGAAAGCAGCGCTGGTCGACCTGGAGACTGGTGAGTTCATCGGCGAACGTATTCGCATTGAAACGCCCAAGCCTGCAACCCCCGATGCAGTTGCTGATGTTTGTCGTCAGCTTCTTGAAGGTCTTGAGGTTGCCTCCGATATTCCTGTCGGAATTACCTTCCCAGCTCCAGTGATTCACGGCGTTATTCCTTTTATGGCGAATCTGGATGATTCGTGGGTTGGTGTGAATGTCATTGACCTGATGGAAAAGCACCTTGGTCGCAAGGTTGTTCCACTCAACGACGCTGATGCTGCTGGTCTGGCAGAGGTCGTTTACGGTGCTGCGAAGGATGTCCCGGGTCTGGTCATTGTCACGACGCTCGGTACAGGAATCGGTTCGGCTCTGATCATGGACGGCAAGCTCGTCCCCAACTCTGAGCTCGGCCACCTTGAGATCGACGGCCACGACGCCGAGACCCGCGCCTCGTCCGGTCAGAAGACACTTCAGGATCTGTCGTGGAAGAAGTGGGCGAAGCGCCTTCAGAAGTACTACAGCCACGTTGAAATGTTGTTCAGCCCCGACCTGTTCGTGGTCGGCGGTGGCGTGTCGAAGAACCACGCGAAGTTCATGCCGTTGCTTGATCTGAAGACGAAGATGGTCCCGGCTGAGCTTCGTAATACCGCCGGCATCGTCGGTGCAGCGTGGTACGCGGCATCCTGGCCTTGTGAATAATTCACTCGCAAAATCTTGAAGGCGACTACCAACTTGGTAGCGCACCGTGCCTCCCCACTCGTCTTACCGCGCGCGTTTTTAGTCACGCTGAGCGAGGCCCCGCAAAACGTACTGCAGGATGCCACCGTGTCGATAGTAGTCAGCCTCACCGGGCGTATCGATACGCAGGCGCGCATCGAAGGTAACGGAGGTACCGTCTTCGCGTAGAGCCTCGACCGTCAGAGCCTGCGGGGTTATGCCCTCATTCAAAGCGGTGACACCGTGGATTGAGAAGACCTCATCACCGGTCAATCCCAGCGAGTCACGCGTCTGCCCTTCGGGGAACTGCAAGGGCAAGACACCCATGCCGATCAGGTTCGAGCGATGAATGCGTTCAAAGGATTCAGCAATCACGGCCTTCACGCCGAGCAAGGAGGTTCCCTTTGCTGCCCAGTCACGAGACGAACCGGAACCGTATTCCTTGCCACCGAGGACAACGAGGGGGGTGCCCTGGGCAAGATAGTCGACGCTGGCGTCATACACGGTTGAAACCGGTGCACCCGGGTGAGCAAAGTTCTTCGTGAAACCGCCTTCAACACCGGGAAGCATCTCGTTACGAATACGGATATTCGCGAACGTACCGCGGATCATGACCTCATGGTTGCCTCGGCGAGAACCGTAGGAGTTGAAGTCCTTGCGCTCGACTCCGTGGCTCATCAGGTACTGCCCCGCGGGGGTTTCCGGCTTGAAAGCGCCAGCCGGCGAAATGTGGTCGGTTGTCACCGAGTCGCCGAGCTTCAGCAGAACGCGAGCACCTTCGATATCCGAGACTGGAGCAGGCTCCAAGCCCATGCCCTCGAAATACGGGGGCTTACGCACGTAGGTGGATTCTCCGTTCCATGCGAATACATGGCCTTCGGGGGTGTTCAGAGAGCGCCAGCGTTCATCGCCAGCGAAGACATCCGCGTAGCCGTTTTCGAACATGGAGCGGTCGATCGACGCGTCGGTTGTCTTCTGTACTTCATCGGCGTCCGGCCAGATATCACGCAGATACACTTCCGAACCATCTGCGGGGTCGATTCCCAGCGGATCATTCTCGAAGTCGAAGTCCATCGTGCCAGCCAACGCGTAGGCGATGACAAGTGGGGGGGACGCCAGGTAATTCATCTTCACGTCGGGGTTGATGCGACCTTCGAAGTTACGGTTGCCCGACAGAACCGACACGACAGCGAGGTCGTTGTCGTTCACCGCTGCAGAAACCTCGGGAGTCAGCGGGCCAGAGTTACCGATACAGGTGGCGCACCCATAGCCAACCAGGTTGAATCCCAGAGCATTGAGGTCGTCCCAGAGGCCTGCCTTCTCATAGTAGTCGGTGACAACCTTGGAACCGGGCGCCAGAGAAGTCTTCACCCACGGCTTTGATCTCAGACCACGCTTCACAGCGTTACGTGCCAGCAGACCGGCAGCCAACATGACCGATGGGTTCGACGTATTCGTGCACGAAGTGATCGACGCGATCGCCACGTCACCGTGATTCAGGCGAGTCTTCGTCCCATCGGCCAACGTCAGCTCAACATCCTCACGCGGACCATCCGGCGCGTAGATGCCGATCGTCTTCTCGAACATCTCCTTCGAGTCCGACAGCTCGATACGGTCCTGCGGGCGCTTCGGGCCTGCAATCGAAGGAACAACCGTCGACAGGTCGAGTTCAAGGTATTCGGAATAGCGGACCTCGCGTGAAGGATCATGCCAGAGACCCTGCTTCTTCGCGTATGCCTCAACGAGGGCAATCGATTCTTCGCTCCGACCCGTTAAACGCAGGTAGTCAAGCGTGACCTCGTCAATTGGGAAAATGGCGGCGGTGGAGCCGAACTCCGGCGACATATTGCCGATCGTTGCGCGGTTAGCGAGCGGAACTGCGCCCACGCCGCCGCCGTAGAACTCGACGAACTTGCCGACAACTCCGTGTGCGCGCAGCATCTGCGTAATCGTGAGCACGACGTCGGTAGCGGTTGCGCCAGCGGGGATTTCCCCCTTCAGCTTGAAGCCAACAACGCGCGGGATCAACATCGAAACGGGCTGGCCAAGCATGGCAGCTTCGGCTTCAATGCCACCAACGCCCCAGCCGAGCACACCGAGACCGTTGACCATCGTGGTGTGCGAGTCAGTGCCGACGCAGGTGTCGGGGTAGGCGATCTTCGAACCGTCGGCCTCATCTTTGACGAAAACCGTGCGGGCGAGATGCTCGATGTTGACCTGGTGAACGATGCCGGTTGACGGAGGAACAACACGGAAGTTGTCAAATGCCCCTTGACCCCAGCGGAGGAACTGGTAGCGCTCCTGGTTGCGTTCGTATTCACGTTCAACATTGCGTTCGAATGCGATCGAAGTGCCGGCAACGTCAATCTGGACGGAGTGGTCGATGACCATTTCAGCGGGGGCCAGTGGGTTAATCAGAGTCGGGTCGCCACCGAGGTCAGCTACTGCTTCGCGCATTGTTGCGAGGTCCACGATGCAGGGAACGCCGGTGAAGTCCTGCATGATGACGCGCGCAGGGGTGAATTGGATTTCGGTGTCAGGCTCGCCATCCGGATCCCACGATGCAAGCGCTTTGATGTGCTCGGCGGTGATGTTTACGCCGTCTTCGGTGCGCAACAGGTTTTCCGCAAGAACCTTCAGTGAGTACGGAAGCTTGTCGAGACCGTCGACCGCTTCAAGCGAGTAAATCGTGTAGTCCTGAGAATCAACGCTCAGGGTGGTTTGTGCTCCGAATGAGTTCACGGATGCCATGACCCCTCCTCCACTGTTGCGCACACACTTAATTATCTTGATATCAAGATTACTTGCTGACATGGCGTCCGCAAGTAGAAATGGGACAGATTCGTTGAATTCAGACTTTTCGGTGAATTCTCGGCTTCCCTCAGGTGGTGCAGGAGGCCCTCACACAACACTCGCCTCAGAAATCAACAACATTGGTGTACTAAAAACCCGCGGATGTTGGTTCTCAGTGAACAAAAAGACACAAAAGATGCCAGCAATTCATGCGAGCCAATCATTTTTCCATCCGCACCATGTCTACCACCGGTCAGACGTGAAACCGCATTGATGAAAGGTTGAGATGAGCGCATAGCCCATGCGCTCGTAGAAACGAAACGATGACTCGCCCAGATGAGGATCGCGCTAGGCAGTATCCTCGTCCGCATGCGTAGCGCTGATCCACAATAGCAGGCGGTGGCTAGCGGCCATCGCGAACAGCAAAAGCATGAGGTAGTAAGGGAATAACGCGACAGAAAAATGGTTCGCAATCAACCCAAAAAACGGTGGCATGGCGAGGGTGCCCGCATAGGCGGTTGCCATCTGGACGCCGATAATCGCCTGCGATTTGTCCGCTCCGAAGCGCGCAGGTGTTGCGTGGATGATGCTCGGATACACCGGAGCACACCCCAAGCCAATCACCACAAGCCCCATCAACGCGATGATGTTATGGCCTGGGATCACCGTGGTGGCGATACCGATGACAATCAAGGCTTCACCACCAATAATCATCTGATCGTCGCTGAATCGAATGGTCAGGAAACCACTGAGTGCCCGCCCCACCGTAAGACCAACGAAGAATGCCGCTGCGTACGAAGCGGCGTCTTCAGCAGATACTCCACGGTGAAGGTTCAGGTAGCTGGCAGCCCAGAGTCCAGCTGTAGCTTCGATCGCGCAGTAGCAGAAGAATGTGAGCATAACTGCTTTTGCACCACGGATGCGAAGAATCTGCGCCAGGGTCAAAGGGGTACGAGGCCGCGCTTGACGATCATCAGCATCCGCCTGATGTGTGGGCGCGGAGTTGGCGTCACTCACACCGGTATTGACAGGTGTTTTCTTCCATAGGGGAAGACTGATAAAGAGCAACGTCGTCAATCCGATTTGCATCAGGCCAATGATTCGATAGCCACCAGCCCAACCAGCATGCCCGGTGAGCGCGTACCCCATGATGTACGGGCCAAGGCTGGCGCCTACGCCCCACATGCAGTGCAACCAGCTCATATGTCGCGACTTGTAATGAAGAGCGACGAAGTTGTTCAGCGATGCGTCAACGCTACCCGCACCCAAACCGTAAGGAATCGCCCAAAGACAAAGCTCAAGGAATGACGTTGAGAAGGAGAAGCCGAGAAGGGCAACAGCGGTCATCGCGACGCTCGTTGCTGTCACCTTGCCGGTACCAAAACGCAGGGTCAGGCGATCGGAGTTCAGGGAGGAGACGATGGTACCCGCTGCAATCAGCATTGAAATGATGCCTGCGTAGGAAACAGGGACATCGATCTGCGGATAGATCGACGGCCACGCCGCACCTAACAGTGAGTCTGGCAGGCCCAAGCTGACAAAGGAGACGTAAATGACGGCAAGCAAGAGTTGCATGAAGCTCCATATATCGATTGACAGGTGCGTGAAGCTCTAGTGTATGCATCCGACGCCTGGACGAGTGACTGGTCGCAGTGCAAAAAACTGGGGTCTGTGTTCGGCACACAGAAGATGATTCGTCATCCAACGAGCCCTAAAAATGAGTTCCATCTGCTCGACATTTCCACGCCTACTTCTCCCCCATTCCCCCACCGCTACAGTGGCGCCAAAATGCAAAGTGAGCAGATTCAGCTACCAGAAGAGACAAAACCAACCCGCGACGACGATCAGCGAAACGATGCCAGTACCTAAGATACGAAGGTCAATCTGGAGGAAGAACCGACAGCGTCAATTCACGCGTTGAAGCAAAGCAACTGTCTCTAGGTGTATCAAAACTACCCTGATGATAACCCTGCATCAAGAACTTAGTCTTAACACTCGTTGCAGAGTGGAAGCTGGCAAAAGGAATGTTGTAGATGGCGCAAGTCAAAGGTCGTTGCAAACAGAATCTTTTATCATTTAAGTGACTTTAAATACTCTTTTAGCTTGGCGTAATGCGCTTGCTTTCCCGGGCTTTCTAGTTCGTCGTTATCTTTCTAATAATCCAACAATCAAAACCTGAATTACCTTTGGATAAGAATCAAAAAAATATCTCGGATTTATAAACGCCAAAGCAGCCGCCGCCCCGTTAAAGATTACAGCTATTGCAGTTCCGCCCATAGTGGCTCGCACGATATCCCCATAAATCACCCTCACAATGGCTGTTGGTCAAAATAGAGTCAGTAAATATCCGTCAAGCACCGCAACAAAAAAATACAGAACCAGCGCTCTTAAAAAAGCTTCAATGTGCTTTTTAGGATTTTGGTAGAGTTCCTTTTGCGGTATTTTTGATAGCCTTATCCGTTTTATATTTCTCCACCATAATAGATCAATAACAATAAGGTCAAAAACATTTAACGTTTCACCTAAAATCAGCAAACGAATAAAGTTATGTATAAAGTTTGCCTGACGAATGATGATTCCTAACAATAAAAATAAGATAGTAAATAGTAAAAAATTTGCGATCCATGCGGCAAATCTGCCTGTTTCCTTATATTTCCCCTGATACTCTTCAATCTCTTTGATTTTCTTCTGAACTTCATCAGGATAGGACACGTAATTTCTTAAATTTTTCTCGTCCGTGCCAGTACCCAAAAAACAGAGCGCAAAAAATACAGAGCATAAAATGACGGCTTCAATTAAAAGCATGGATTTTCAAATCCCTTCTTCTCCGTCTTTAGATTAAGATTTCAATAATTCAATAATTTGTTCCTGCGCCTCTCTGCCTTCTCTAAAAAACCTTGCCATAGGATAACAGTGACACATTCCTTTACCTACAATGATTTCATACGGGACACGGTATTTTTCCATTGCTTTTTTAAACTCTCCCGCAAAGGCATAGAGGCATTCATTTTCGCCGTAATAAAAATATGTTTTCGGAAAGTCGGTAAAATCTCCTACCGTTCCGTCTAACATATATTCCGGCAAATCTTCATCTCCATTTAAAATTTCTCTTGCAGTTTTAATATATGTAGGTTCAATCATTATATCTTTATGGTTAAGTTCATTTAATCTCTCCCATATTCCCTTATTTTTGTCAAGACTTAAATCGGGAATCCCGCCCGGAGAAACTGAAATAATTTTACCAGGCATTTTAAGGGGTCTGCCTAAAGCATTATTATAGAGAAATATTCCAATAGATAGGCAGGCACCTGATGAAAATCCAAGCACGCTAATATTTTCCGCCTTATAAGTTTCTGTCATTAACCTATAGGTTTCAAAACAAACTTCATAGGTTTTATCCACCTTTATATCCTCTGAACAAAGAGGATAAAATAAAAACCAAACATCTTTACCGGTTTTTTTCATTATTCTTTCAGACAAAGTAAAATCCAATTTGTTTGGTTGTGTAATCATTCCTCCGCCGAATAGATAGAGAACCGCCCCGTGAGAAAGACTCTTATTTTTTTGATATGAAATCAGACTGTATCCCATAACATCTCTGGCGTAAAGATAATAATTTTTTCTCTTTGCCCTCTTCATTGCCTTATCTAAATCAAATACTTCTTTTGCATTTTCCCCCTTTGCATACTCAAGCATCTCGTCTTTATTCTTTAAAAACATTTTTTTGACATTTAATAGTCTCACTATTCCTGATGCAATTTTATAATTTAAACTCATTTTATTTACTCCTTTAAGTATGAAGAATTTACAGTTTCGCTAAACGCAGACGCAAGATCATTGTTTTCCACCGATCGACATTCTTCATTGAAAGTCGGCTGATGAAGTTCTGGAGCAGTTCTTCGAAATCCCTTGATTTCAAGCCTTTTCTATACTGTTTAGTCCTTAATCCTTGACATCAAACAGATAGTCTCAACGTGATGCGTATGCGGGAATAAATCCCACGCATTGAGGCTAGCCAATTCATACCCCGATTCGGTGAGCAGGCGCATGTCACGGGCACCGGCAGCAGGATCACATGAAACCAGGACAATCTTCGATGCACCACACTGAGCAATAGCCTCAGTCACCTCACGACCTGCACCCGCGCGCGGAGGATCAAGAACAATGACGTCCGGACGCCCCTCTAGCTCCGCTGCAAGTTCACGGACACCTTCAGTGTCGACATTCCCAACATAGGGTTCAACCCAGCCAAAGGGCGCGCAGTTCTCCCCTGCGTCCTCGACCGCACCCGCAGAACCTTCCAAGGTGACAACGTGACCGCGTGCACCAACAGCCTTTGCCATCGGAACACTGAACAGGCCAGCACCCGAATACAGCTCCATCACCCGGTCGCCTTCAGACAGACAAGCAACACCCATGACTGCGTTTGCAAGAACTTCAGCGCCCATGACATGCGTCTGCCAGAAGCCCCCAACACGAACGCGGTACTCCAGTTGCTCACCGTTCACCGTGACATGCCAAGGCAATCGCGTTTCCGTGAACTTTTCACCCAGCGAGTTGAATGTCCCGCGAGGAGTCACGACGACCGGAGAGCCACCGTCAGGCGCGACAACGCGCACACGGTCAGCAGGCTCAAAGAAGGGAGCCCATTCAGAGTTCGCACCCCACAGACCCAATCGTTCAATCGACTCTGAAGCCAATGGCATCAAATCTAGAGCAATGACATCTTTGCCACGATAGGTGTGCATACCGGCCAAGCCAGCGCGATCAATGACGACCTCGATGCGCGTCCGACGGTGCAATAAAGTCTGGTCGGCCTCGTCCCCAGGAGCTGGGCGCACTGTAACACCCCCCAGATCCTCAACGCGGGCAGACAGAGCCTCACCACCAACGCGACGAAGCTGGCCACGCAGAACCGTCTCTTTCCACACACGCTGAGCCGCGGGCGCCACATGAGCAAGCTCGCCACCGCCGACACCACCGGGGCCAGCCTGTGGCCACACGGACGGCACACGATCGGCAGATGCCTCAAGAATCTCTACAGCGTCAGCCCACGCAAGGTTCTTCTGCACCGCCGTCACGCGTGCCTTCACCTTTTCGCCGGGCAATGTGTGACGGACAAACACCACGCGCCCGGAAACGTCGCGGGCAACACACGCGCCACCGTGAGCCGGCTCGCCAACACGCAACTCAATAATCTCTTCGTTGCGTGGAGTGGCAGTGCGGTGATGATAACGGCGCTTGTTCATATGAAGCCTTTGATAATCCCCGATGGCGATAAAGCCTCACGGGAGCGAGTTGGATGTGAAGAAACGATTCTATTTCGTCGTCAACGAAGGCGGTCGCCTATTTTCGTGGGCACTCGAATGGTGCTCATCGGACTTGAAGGGGTCGTTAATCAACTGACGACCTTCCACTTCGTCATCTTCGCCTAGCTTCCACGGCACGGTCGTAATCACTACACCGGGAACGGACAGGAGGGCACGACGAAGACGCAATGCAGTCTGATTATGCATTGCATTTTCCCACCAATGACGAACAAGGAACTGGGGCATATACACGACCAGCATTTCCTCCGGAGCGCGACGGCGACGCCCGCGCACATACTGCAACACAACCTGGTTGAGGTCGCGGTACGGGCTCGACAGGAGGGTCAACGGGATCGGTAGACCAGATTCTTTCCATTCCTTGCGGATGTGGGCTTCCTCGTCATCGTCGGCAACGACGCTCACCAGTTCCAGAGCGGAGGGTTGCGAGGCGCGGGCCGCAGCAATAGCTCGCATAGACGGGCGAGAAAGGTTAGAGACCAGTACCAGGGCACGAACGCGGGTCGGAAGCGCACGCTTCGCCGACCAATCGTCGACACGCAGCTGAGAGCGAATCTGCGTGTAGTGATGCTGAATGCCGAGTTGGACGCAGAAGACGACCGCAATCATGATCAGCGTAATCCACGCACCGTGCGTGAACTTCGTGGCCAAAACGATCAGCAGAACCAAGCCGGTCATCATAAAACCGATGATGTTCACCGCACGCGAGCGCAATACGGCGCCTCGTTCTGAGCCGGTCTGGCGCATACGCAGAGCGCGGTTCCAGTGACGAATCATGCCCAGCTGCGAAAGTGTGAAGGAGATAAACACACCGAGCACGTACAGCTGGATCAGGCGCGTCGTCTGGGCTTTGAATCCAACGATCAAGATGATCGCTGCAAGAGCCAGAACAACGATGCCGTTCGAGTATGAAAGGCGATCGCCACGCTTGTAGAGCTGTCGCGGAAGGAAGGAATCACGGGAGAGAACCGACGCAAGAGTCGGGAAACCGTTAAACGCAGTGTTTGCTGCCAAAACCAGAATCAAACCGGTCACGGTCGTCACCAAGAGGAACAGGATTGATCCATGGCCGAAAACAGCCGAAGCAATCTGACCAATTGCGGGAGACACAACCGTCTCTTCACCCACGGGCTGGCCGTTAAGTGTCAGCTGTTCGACGGCGTCATCGACAATCTTCACACCGGTTGCACGCGCCAAGATCAGGATCGACAGCATCATTGTTGCGGCAATCAAGCCGAGCAGTGCAAGCGTCGAAGCAGCATTCTTCGACTTGGGACGCTTAAACATGGGCACGCCGTTCGAGATTGCTTCAACGCCCGTCAAAGCGGCGCAACCGGAAGAGAACGCGCGCATCAGCAGGAACGCTCCCGCAAGGCCCGCCAGACCAGAGGAGAATTGATCGGAAGCAACCAGTTCGTATTGCGCTGTCGGTGCGCTCCCCAGGTGTCCTGTCGCCATCTGCACAAAGCCGACGATCACCATCAGCGCGATCGCACCCATGTAAATGTATGTCGGGATCGCAAATGCGCCACCTGCTTCTTTCGTGCCACGCAGGTTCAACAGGGACAAGATGATGACAAGCAGAACTGCGATCAGAACCTCGTGCCCCGCAAGCGACGGCAAAGCAGTCGTGATGTAGGCAGCACCCGACGAAATCGATACGGCGACCGTCAGGATGTAGTCGACCAGCAGAGCTGATGCGACAACCAGACCCCACGTGCGACCAAGGTTCGTTGTGACAACCTCGTAGTCACCGCCACCCGACGGGTAAGCATGCACGGTCTGGCGGTATGACAACACGACAACTGCAAGAACCGCAGCGACGACGACACCAACCCAAATCGACTGCAGGGCAGCCAAACCGCCCGCCAACGCTAAGGTCAGCAGGATTTCATCGGGGGCATAGGCGACCGACGACAGCGCGTCTGAGGCGAAGATCGGTAGCGCAATGCGCTTAGGCAGAAGCTGGTGTCCCATCGCGCCCGAACGCATCGGACGACCGATCAGAACACGTTTTGCTCTGGCGAAAACGTTATACAGCACGGGCTAAAGCGTAGCCCTATTAGCGTCAAAACAGCACTCCTTGGGGCAACTCTTTAAGTGATACCGAGAACATGTGCTCTAGGCCAGCCCTTCAGACGTGACGAAAGCACGCTGATGCGGGTAGTTTAGGAGCGTGCATTTCGTCATTATGGGATGCGGTCGCGTTGGTTCTTTCCTCGCCACCGCTTTGGATGCTGATGGGCATTCAGTTGCAGTCATCGACGTTGATCCGAAAGCTTTCTCGCGTCTGCCGTCAGATTTTTCCGGCAAGCGCGTCACCGGCTTGGGTATGGATCGCGAGGCCCTGAAGAAAGCTGACATTAAAGACGCCTATGCGTTCGCAGCTGTCTCCAGCGGTGATAACTCGAACATTATTTCGACGCGTATCGCCCAAGAGACCTTCCACGTGCCACACGTTGTCGCACGAATTTATGATCCTGAACGCGCCTACGTGTACGAGCGTCTCGGCATCCCAACGGTTGCGACCGTGAAGCGCACGGCAGAATCAGTTCTGCGCCGTATGCTTCCCCCGGATGCGGCGGTCACATGGACGCACCCCACGGGCGAGGTTTCCTTGGTTACGGCGACGCCCGAGACATCGTGGTACGGCGTTTCTTTCCCGACAGTTGAAGAACTTACCGGCGAGCGTATTGCCTTCGTATCCCGTTTGGGGACTATCGTTCCAGCGCGCCAAGACTTCGTGGTGCAAGAACACGACCAGCTGTACTTTGCGATCGGTGGAGCAGAGTCGACGCGCTTGCGTTCTATTCTGACGGCCACCCCGAACTTTGAGGACTGATACGCATGAAGATCGTTATCGCAGGCGCAGGCTCGGTTGGTCGCTCCGTCGCCCTTGAACTTCTCGAACACGGTCACGAGTGCACTCTGATCGATAAGCAGCCCGATAAGTTACGCGTTGCATCGGTTGCTGACGCGGACTGGGTTCTCGCTGACGCCTGTTCTCCCGACGCTTTGCGTGAAGCAGGTCTTGCGGAAGCTGACGTGATGGTTGCCGCGACGGGCGATGACAAGGCTAATCTGGTTATTTCTTTGCTAGCGAAGACCGAGTTCGCGGTGCCGCGAGTGGTTGCTCGTCTGAACAATCCTCACAATGAGTGGCTGTTCAATGGCTCGTGGGGCGTTGATGTTTCGGTGTCGACCCCACGCATTATGACGGCTCTCGTGGAAGAAGCCGTGTCCGAGGGTATTCCGGTTCGTTTGTTCTCGTTCAACTCTGCTGAAGTATCGATGTACGCGATCGTTTTGCCCGAGGGCTCCCCGATCGTTGGCAAACGCATTTCTGACACGGATCTGCCTCCGCGCACCGTATTGACGTCGTTGCTCCGTGATGGTCGCCCACTCACGCCATCGGATGATGATCTTTTTGAGTCCGGTGACGAGTTGTTGCTGTTGATTTCCGATACGGAGAAGAATGCTCTGTCGACTCTCCAAGCGTTGGTGGAAGTTCCGCCAGCGGCCGACGAAGAGGAAGTCGAGTCGGAAGAATAATTCCGCCTTCACCCGATTCGCGATTCGTCGCTACGAGGCCTGGGCTGGATGCTCATCCGCCTTTGTTGGAGAGAACGGTTTTAATCCCATCCAGGTGAGCCATGTGACGAGGGCAAAGAGTGGCAGTCCTAGGACAAGCTTCGCGATACCTAATGGGCCAACCATATGAGCAAGCCATAGGGGAAGCTCAATGCCAAGACGTAGTGCGAAGAGCCCTGTCCAAAGCCACGTAAGAAGAAGGCCTCGACGCTTAAGGCCGGCCCACTCTTCTTTGCGATACCAGTCAGCTTCCAGTTCCCAGAACATCCCAGCGCCCCGGGAGACAAGTGGCTTTCTTACGACGATCGACGCAAGGAAGCCAACAAGGAAAGCTGCCGAGGTAATCAGGCCCCACGTGTAGAAGTTTTCTCCCCTGCCCGAAGCAAGAGCCCAGACCACGCCGATTCCTACACCGATTACGCCTGAAAGCGATTGCGTCAGTGGCTGACGCTGAACAAGACGGATGCCAACGGCGAGTAGCGCAACGACACCCGCGACGACCGATGCGCCGACGACCGAGTGGAAAATGATGAAAACGACAACGAAGAGAAGGGCTGGCACTACGGATTCAGTGAGTCCGCGCCAGCCTCCGACCGCCTGGGTAAAAGAAAACGATTCTTCGTTGAGTTGACGCGTCCAGGTCGGACCAGACTCGGTCACGCCAGTGGATTCATCGTGTTCATCTAAGGCGCTCACATGTTCTCCGAAGCGATGATGCGGTAGAGCGGATTGATGATTGTCAGCACGTCTCCTTGCATTCCTGCTGTGCCTTCAACCTCAATGTGTTCGCCGACTTTCAGCCCCGGAATTGACACGCGTCCCGGCCATCTCAGTTCAATGGAGGCCGTCCCGTCATACAGGGTTCCAACCAGCATGAAATGTGATCCTTCAGGCGGGTAGGTCATTGACATGAGCGTGCCAAAAAGCGTGACGTGTTGACGATTGTGAACGTCACGAATTGGAGTGGTTCCACGGCGCGCTCGCCTCTGTTCCTCATCCAGAGCCTCGTCTTTTTGACGACTGTCCGTCGAGAAATGTTGCGCGAGTGCGTTCCAGAAGCCTGACGCACGCGAACTGTGTTTAGACACGAGGAATCTCGACTTCTTCGTTCGGAAGGTGAAGAGGAAGCAACCCAAGGCGAGCGCGTGGCTGATCGTCGCGAACGACAACGATTCGGTCAATGATCGACTCGAAGTTTTTGCCTGCCTCATTGCTCAGAGCCGCAGGGCCAAGAATGTCAATGCGCGCAAACCAACGGTCGCCTTCACGTCCGATGATCCTCATCCGCGAGGTCCCCTGTCGGCCATCCGGAAGGGAGACTGGAATATCAGCTTGGAGCTCAGTCCCGTAACGCGTATCGCGATCAATGACTGTTGCAGAATCCTTCAGCAATGCGGCACGGATCTCTTCGCGGATTTCATCCCACACGCCACCGCTTCGAGGTGCTGCAGCAACAGAAATCTGCAGACCGGAGTCTCCGATAACGATTAAAACCTTGAGAACGGAGTGACCGTCATCGCCGACCTGGGTACGCAACTGGGCACCGGGGACGGTGGGAAGAAGCAAGGAGCCCATATCGATGTAGCCGTTGGACGTATCGCACTCGCCAACCGAGCGAGGGCCCGGCAAATCAAGTGGGTCAACGGTTTCTTCAGGTGCTACCTGCGCTCCAAGCTCGGGAATATCGGTTGCTTCAGCCTTTTTCTTTCGAGAGAAAAACAAGATAGCGCCTCAGCCCGCGCACTCGGTGCACACCGGCAGACCAGCGTCGTCAACGTAGGCGAGCTGAGAAGCGTGGTGGACGAGGAAGCAGGACGAGCAGGTGAATTCGTCATCCTGACGGGGAATAACGTGAACGGTCAGTTCTTCCTTCGACAGGTCAGCACCGGGGAGCTCAAAGTTCTCAGCTGCTTCGGTCTCGTCTTCTTCGATTTCAGCGGAACCAGCGTCACCTCGACGCGACTTCAGTTCCTCGATTGAATCTTCGGCAACATCATCGTCATTCTTACGAGGTGCGTCGTAATCGGTAGCCATGAGTTTCGTCCTTCGGGCGGGTTATTTCATGATTATTACAGCCTGATCATGAACTGTATCGGCGGAGGGAATATAACACTGTTAAGAGACGAATGCCACCACTTAGGACTTTGCGGCGCGTTCAATCACGATTAGTGCCTACAGTTTGAGAACATTTCGCTGATGAACTGTAGGAGGTGCTCATGATCGAGCTCGATTTGCTCGGTATCGGCGCAGACGGCGAAACGCTGGTCTTTACCGATCCAAACGGGGAACGCTACCAAGTCTCTATTACTGACGAGCTTCGCGGATCAATCCGTCGTCATCGTATGCACCTCGAGCCAGCACCCAGCCCAGCGCGTCAGCAGATCTCTCCCCGCGAGATTCAGAGCCTGCTCCGTGCCGGCGCTACTCCCGAAGAAATCGCCACATCCCACGCATGCGATATCGAGATGGTGCGTTCCTTCGAAAGCCCCATCCAGGCTGAAAAAGAATACGCACTCCAGCGCGCGCAGAATATGCGCATTGGCTCGGTAGCGGACGGCCCGAAGATGGGTGAGCTTGTCATTGATCGATTGGCCGCACGCGGTGTTGATCCGTCAACTTTGGAATGGAATGCAAGTCGCGAAGGTGCTGGCCCCTGGCAGATTTGCTTGACGTTCATCCAGTCGGCGTCAGAACACGCCGCCAATTGGCTGTTGCCGAAGACCGGTCCTCTTGAAGCTATTGATCAGGAAGCCCAGTGGCTGACTGAAACCCAGTCGTCGACTCCTGCGGCTTCAATCTTCACTCCCCTGCAGCCGAACGCACCCGATGCGTTGGATCCTGCAGACCTCGAAGAAGTTCGCGCACGTGAAGCGATCATTGATCAGTTGAATGCGAGCCGCGGAAAGCCTCAGGACATCGAGTATGACCTTGATGACGAGGATTTTGACCCCGAAGAGTTCGAACAGGCCACGCTGACCGATTCTTCAATTTCGGCTCGCATCTATTCCTTGGCACATGCTCGCACGAAGGAAGAGGAAGAGGTCCCTTCGCAGAACTCCGAGTTCCCTGTTCTCGATGCACTGTCCGCATCGACGCCGATCCCGAGCGCGTCTACTTCTTCACCAAAGGACAAGGAAGCTCCCAACTCGAAGACCCAGGACACGAAGGTTCCTTCTGCAAAGAAGACTGCGCCCGCGAAAAAAGCGTCCACCGATTCGGATGCTGATTATGATGATCAGTCGTTGCCAGGTCTTGAAAACCTTGTTGAAGAGCCTCATTCTTCAGCGCCAGCTAGCGCGAAGAAGTCGAAGTCTCGTCGTCGTTCTGTTCCCAGTTGGGACGAAATCGTCTTCGGTTCAAAGTCGAAGTAGTCGTTTTCAAACGAGAAACCCACGACACATGATGCTCGTGAGTTTTTCGTTTTTTGCTGACGGCTCGGGTTCAGGAAAGCCGGATCAGCGGAATTCGCATTTCAGCTTCGGTCAGGGAACCGTGGACTCCAGGCATCGCGATCATTTCCGGCTTTTGTGATCTGGAATCAACGAGGCCTGCGCGTCCATTAAAGAACGCGATACCCGCGCCAATTTCGCGATTACCTGGGCCTTCACCCAAGAGGCTCGCAGATTCATCGCAACCGAGTACCCACGCGACGTCGTTCAGTTCATGCTTCCAACGGTCAATCACTTCGGATTCACGACCAGCTTCGGTATGAATGTGAACAGCGCGTGTTTCTCCGGCAAGGATCCGTACACCGTCGGCAAGATCTGGACGATCCGCAAGATCAATCAACGCACCATGGTCAATATCGATCATGCCGTGATCAGCAGTCAGTACCGTACGCACGTTGCGGGGCAGGATACGAAGCAGGCGCCCCAATCCAGCGTCGAAGGCTTCAAGAGCATCGGACCATTCCCAAGAGCTCACTGCATGCCCATGGCCCGTATGGTCGATTTCTGACCAGTAGAGGTAGACGACCTGCGTGCCTTTCTTGAGCTCTCCCAGAGCCGCACTGGCACGCTCATCCCAGGTTTTGCCAGCCACGTGGCGCGCGCCCCTTAAAGCAGCCTTCGTCAAGCCCGAACCAGCGAACGTCGGCGGAGAAATAACTGCGGACTTCACCCCCTGCTGGCTGAGGCGCTCAAAGTAAGTCGGACATTCTTGCCATGCCAGAGGATCTGGACCATTCTCAAACGCCAGAAGATTCATCACCGAATCCCCCCGGGCAACCGCATAGCCCACCATCCGCGTCTTCCCAGGCTTTTCCCCTGTTCCAAAAGAGGTAATCGCAGCAACTGTCGTCGACGGCGCGATCGTGTGAAGGTTCACAATGTCATCGCGCACCGACCGCAAGGTCGACGCGTGCCCAAGGTGAGACATCAAGGGAACATACCCCAAGCCATCGACCAAGATGATCAGGAGCTGCCCTTCTTCACGGTCAAGCGACAAACGAGCCCGAGCGGCCTCGTTCCCCAGAGGCAGACCGGCACATGCCAAAGCGGCACCAAAAACATCAGCCAAACACGGGTCAGCCTGCGAAGGCACATCTGCCCATGCGGGAACCGAAACGGGTGAAGTGGCCATGGCGATCAGTGGTGATCTCGAGTAGCAGATGAAAGCAGGTCCACGAACTGCCTGGCTTCAGTCATTGCATCCACGCCATCAGCGTCGACGCTGATACGGAAATTCAAATCATCGGGGAAAGATGCGACCGTGTAACCGTGTTCCGCTGTGCACGAGGGATCGCCACATTGAGCGGGCTCAACTTCGCTACGACGCATTGCCCCCAGATCAACCGAGATGGTCAGCTCCGCAGGAAACATCGATGTCATCGCCTCACGGTAGACCTCAATCGACGACACCGTCCCCAAACGCGAAAGAGGGAAGATCCCCGTGCCAACGGAGGCTCCGCCATCTTCGAGTTCATCAACATGCATATGAATCAGCACGCTGTCAGTCAGAGTCGCCAATGACAGGTGGCGGAAAACCGACCCCTGATCAAAAGCAGCATCCACCTGGCAAAGAGTGGCGCGTGGCGTCTGACCACCCAACGCGCGCTTCAAAGATGCGGTAACAAGCTGGGGGAAAAAGCCCGTTCGATTGATTCGATCCCATGTGTTCACCCTCTAATTGTGCCCGCGTTCGGCGTGGGAGTCGAACAGAGTTTCTTTCGCCCGTGATAATCGCGAATATGGCTAAGAAGGACCTCGTAGAACCACTGCCCGTTGCGGACGAAGACATCAGTGAAATCAATGTCTCCGAAGAGATGCGAACCTCCTTCTTGGAATACGCCGTCTCTGTCATCTACGCTCGCGCACTCCCAGACGCACGCGATGGCCTCAAGCCCGTGCAACGACGCATCCTGTTCCAGATGGATCAGATGGGACTTCGCCCCGACAAGGGCCACGTGAAATCCCAGCGTGTTGTCGGCGAGGTTATGGGTAAGCTTCACCCGCACGGTGACTCGGCAATTTACGAGGCTCTTGTGCGCCTCGCTCAGCCGTTCAACCTGCGTCTTCCCCTAGTCGACGGACACGGCAACTTTGGCTCTCTTGATGACGGCCCCGCAGCCGCGCGTTACACCGAAGCCCGTATGGCTCCCTCCGCGTTGGATCTTGTCACCGGTTTGGATGAAGACACGGTTGAATTCGTGCCGAACTACGACAACCAGTTCATGCAACCCGAGGTACTCCCAGCGGCATTCCCCCAGCTTCTGGTCAACGGCGCTTCCGGTATTGCTGTTGGTATGGCAACGAATATTGCCCCGCACAATCTTGCTGAAACAATCGCAGCGTCCATTCATCTGATTGAGCATCCGGATGCCACCGTCGCCGACCTGATGCGTTTCGTGCCCGGGCCTGACCTGCCTGAAGGTGGCGTCATCGTCGGACTCGATGGAATCAAAGACGCCTACGAAACTGGTCGCGGTGCTTTCAAGACTCGCGCAAAGGTCGGAGTCGAACGCGTCAGCGCACGCAAGATGGGGTTGATCGTCACCGAACTGCCCTACATGGTCGGCCCCGAAAAGGTCATCGAAAAGATCAAGGAAAACGTTAACGCCGGGCGGCTGAAGGGTATTTCGTCGGTTCAGAACCTGACTGACCGTATCCACGGCCTGCGTTTGGTCATCGAAATCAAGAACGGTTTCAACCCCGAAGCGGTCCTGCAACAGCTGTACAAGCGCACACCTCTTGAAGATTCCTTCTCGATCAACGCCGTTGCCCTCGTCAATGGTCAGCCTCGTACCCTCGGTTTGAAAGACATGCTGAGCGTATTCGTCAACCACCGTCTTGACGTGACAACGCGACGCACGAAGTTCCGTCTGGGTAAGGCTCAGGATCGCCTTCACCTGGTTGAAGGTTTGTTGATCGCAGTCCTCGATATTGATGATGTCATTGCGATTATTCGTTCGTCTTTCGACGTGGAAACCGCTCGCGAACGACTGAAGATTGCCTTCGACCTGACCGATATTCAGGCGAACTACATTCTGGAGCTCCGCCTGCGTCGCTTGACCAAGTTCTCGCGCATCGAGCTAGAGAACGAACGCGATGAACTCCACGCAACGATCGCACACCTTGAAGAGATTCTTTCCGATCCGGTGATGTTGCGAGGACTGGTCATCTCTGAGTTGCGCGATGTTGCTCAGCGTCTGGCTACTCCCCGGCGGACTCTGCTGCTGTCGTCTGCCGGAGCCGAATCGGGGAACGAGGCGACGAGTGGCGCCGCCTTGGCTGCTACGTTGCCGGCCACATCGAAGTCCGGCAAGGGAATGGACCTGCAGATCCCTGATGACCCGTGCGTCGTTGTGCTGTCATCGAACGGTGGTCTGGCTCGAATTGAAGGCGGAGACCCGCTAGAACCGGGGCCTCGTGCCAGCCACGACGGGTGGATAGCACAATTGTCGTCGACCGCACGTTCTCAGATCGCGGTTGTTACAGCAGACGGTGTTGCTCACCGCATAGAGGTCGTGGACCTACCCGCGCTCCCCCGCTTCGATACAGGATTGTCGCTGGCCGCAGCCACGCCCGCATCTCTGCTCTTGCACACGAATTCTCCCGCGATCGGTTTGCTTGATCCCGCATCAGACCAGGTGTATGCGATGGGTACTGCCCACGGCACCGTGAAGCGCTTGAAGCCGGATGTACTTGCCCGTGACGAATGGGAAGTCATCACACTGGATGACGGTGATCGTCTAGTTGGTTTCGGACCGTGTGCCGACGACTACGATCTTGTCTTTGTTTCAACCGACGCGCAGCTTCTTCGTACGCCGGCATCGAAGGTACGACCGCAGGGTCGCACCGCCGCTGGTATGGCTGGTATGAAGCTGAACGATGGTGCCCAAGCACTCGGATTCTGGGCTCTGTCAGTATCATCAGACTCCTTCGTCGTCACCGTCGCAGCAGCTGAAGGAGCACTGCCGGGAACGGGTCAGACGACCGCTAAGGTAACTCCGCTGGAGCTCTACCCGGTCAAGGGTCGCGGTGGTCAAGGCGTCCGCGCCCAGCGTTTCCTGCGCGGTGAGGATCGCATTGACTTGGCGTGGGTGGGTGACCGTCGACCTCGAGGCGCCTCAGCTGATGGCTCCCCCGTTGACTTGCCCGACGTTGACGAACGTCGCGATGGGTCAGGTACTCCCGTGGTTCTTCCAATCACCCTCATCGGCTAAGGCGCTACAACGGTTCGCGCCGGCGCGAAAGTGCCGGCGCGGCCTCGTCACACATCGATCGCGTACAAGCGCGTCTGACCCACCGTCGCAAAACCCAAATAATCGTAGACGGCAAGCGCTCTGGAATGATTCGCGCTTCCGAGCCCAGCGCCGATACGATCCATCCCATCGGCTGCCATCGCGCGCATCGACGACGTAATCAGGGCATCGACGACGCGATCCGAACGCGCCTCTTCCAAGACACCCATCTGGTCGATATAGCCTTCGCGCCAACCAAGAGCAGCCCAGTCCTGGACGTACTTCGAGGCAAGAAGGAAACCAACCACGCACGGACGGTCACCCCTGCGGTCCACGGCAACGAACGACCACTGCGGGACGAAAGAAGTACGTCCCATCAGCCACTGTTCACGAGTGAGGGCAGGACTACCCCACTCAATCTCGGAGAGCCGATTCGCGGCGTGACGCGCCGGTTCATCCCACTCATCCGACCAAGGTTCAATCGTCAAATAACGGCCAAGATCCGGAGTCGGAGGAATCTGGGACAGATCCGCGCGAAGTTCATAGTACGAACGGGTCCAGTGGAAGCCACGCAACTGAAGCTGCTCTTCCAGCTCATTTTCACCCGCCTCGACAAGCATGGTGATCTGAGCCGGCGCATCCGTATCCGCTGTAGCAAGCATCTGACGCGAAACTGCTTCCTGCCATTCAACCAGCGAACTGCCCAAGCCAATGCGACGGAACGACGGGTCAACGCCTCCGTCGCACAGGCACTCCACACGACCACTCTGGCGCATTGCAACGCGACCGTAAGCGACCATGCGCCCCTTCGCGATACCACGAGTCGTCATACCGGCCAGCCCACGCCAGCCTTCAGCCGACAGCATCTCTTCGACTTCGTCGACACTGGTGCGATATGGAGGATTATCCTGCGCTTCCATGCGCGCAATCAGCGTCGCCAATTCATGCAGGCGATTCATGCTGAGCTCTTCCCAGACAATCCCATGATGGGACGGCGGGAATGGCACGTCGTCGGATGCGCCTGTACGACGAGCCAGCGGGATTTCACCCGTCAACGCATTGTCAGCCATGCGCGTCCTTTCTTGTCACCACCAGATTGTGAGATATTCACGTCCCCGTATTCGCCCACGGGCACGCTAACCCGCAGGACACCTTATTGGTCAATCGAATAGAAAACCTGCGCGGGCCCGTCAAGGAAACCGAGGTGCTCGTAGATGGCATGGGCGTTCGACGTATTCTTCGTATCCACATCCAATCCGATCCTGGACATTCCCGATTCAGCGGCCGCCGCCACCGCTGCACCAATCAACGCGGTTGAAAGCCCGTGCCCACGATGCGATTGATCAACGGCCAGAAGTTCCGCGTATGCCTCTGTCTTACCGGTCGCGGCCCACCGTTCAACGGGGCGTCCCACGACGAAACAGCCAGCCAGCTCGCCCTGCTCAGATACTGCTCCGAACGACCAGCGAGGATCCAAATTCGAGGTAGATTCTTCCCACCAGGCCTCGTGCAAGTAGGGCAGGGTGTGCTCAGCGAAAGAACGCAAGTACAGTGCTTTCGCGCTCCCCATATCAACATCGGACCACGGAATGATCGAATAGCCGTGGCGAGGCTTCCGAGCCTTTTCAGCCCCTAGAAGCTCGCGGTACATCACTTGGAACGTAGCCTTCGCGTAGAAGCCCGCCGCAATATACAAACGACGACGATCCGTCATGTGGGCATCAACGACGTTGAAAATTGATGCGGGGACCTTCGAGTCCGCTCCGAATGTTTCGACCAGCATTTGACGGGCACGGCCATCTTGCCAGTAGAGGAGAGCTCGGCCCAATCCACGTCCACGCCAATGCGGATGAATGTAGGCGTTGACCTCGGCGGCAGCATGATCTGAGAGCGAAGTGAGGACTCGAACGGCTGCGACTGCGCAAATACGATTGTCTGAATCGATACCGACAAGCGCATCGATCCAGAAATCTTGCGTGCGACCTTCCACCATGTCGGCGATGTCGGATGCACTCATACGATGATGCATCTCATCAGCAGCCTCAACCTGACGAATCACGTCATAAACACCCGGAGCGTCGGAGGCGATCATCGAACGCCACCTCAATCCGATGTGGGTGCCCGGATACGAAACTGAGGCTGGTGGCTTCAAACGTTGCGCAAGTCCAGTCATAGATCCTAGTGTACGTGCGCATCGGGTCTTTGGTCACATACGCGGGAAGGTTCTGCGCTAGGTCTCAGCGGCCAGGTGCTCAATACACACGGTGCGAAAAGACGAGGCCCAACACGGATGAGGCGACAGGGAGTTTTCAGGCATCGATGCGCATGCGGTCGATGCCAGAGGATCCTTCGACAATGAAATCCTTACGCGGTCCCACCGTGGAACCCATCAGCAGTTCGAACACATCTTCTGCTTCGCGCAAAGCGTCTTCATCATCAAGGGTGATGCGTCGCAAGGAACGATGCGCGCGATCCATGGTGGTTTCAGCCAACTGGTCCGCGTCCATCTCACCCAGGCCCTTGTAGCGCTGGATCGGTTCTTTCCATGTCCGCCCCGCCTTACGCAGTTGAGCAAGCTTCTTGTGGAGTTCATCTTCGGAATACGTGTAAATCAGTTCGCGAGGCTTGCGTCCCTTAGCGCTCACTTCAATGCGGTGCAACGGTGGAACAGCAGCGTAAATTCGGCCAGCTTCGACCATGGGGCGCATATAGCGGAAGAACAGGGTGAGCAACAACGTGCGAATATGCGCGCCATCGACGTCAGCATCGGTCATCAAAATAACCTTGCCGTAGCGGGCGGAATCAAGATCGAAAGTTCGACCTGATCCTGCACCAATGACCTGGATAATGTTCGCGCATTCCGCGTTCGCCAGCATATCCGCTGTCGATGCCTTTTGGACGTTCAGGATCTTGCCTCGAATCGGGAAGAGCGCCTGATACTGGCTGTTGCGTGCCGCCTTTGCCGTGCCCAGTGCCGAGTCACCCTCGACGATGAACAGCTCGGTTTCTAAGACATCTTCCATTCGGCAGTCTGCGAGCTTCGCGGGCAGAGAGGATGTTTCAAGCGCATTCTTCTTACGCGAAATTTCCTTGTGAATACGCGCTGAAACACGCGCTTTCATTTCGCCGACAACCTTTTCCATCAACGAAGACGTCTGCTGTTTGTCGTCGCGCTTTGAGGAATTAAACTTCGCATTCAGCCAGTCGGTGACAACGCGAGACACGACCGTACGGACTTGTGGTGTACCCAGGATTTCCTTGGTCTGCCCCTCAAACTGCGGTTCGGGGAAACGGACGGTGACAACGGCAGTCAGACCCGCTTGGACATCATCCTTTTCGGGACGCCCATCTTTGGTACCCACCTTCAACTTGCGCGCGTTCTTATCAATCTGCGCGCGCAACACCTTCAAGACAGCCTGCTCGAAACCGGCAACGTGTGTGCCACCCTTCGGGGTCGCAATAATGTTGACGAATGACTGCAGTGAAGTATCGTAGCCAATCCCCCATCGCAAGGCGCAATCCACCTGGCACGTGCGTTCCACTTCGGTCGCAGCGAGGTGTCCCGTTGACGGATCGAGTGCCTGAACGGTTTCGGTGAAGGTTCCTTCACCTTGAATATGCCACGTGTCAGTCACAGGACCATCGCTGGCCAGCCAGTTCGTAAAGTCAACGACGCCACCGTCGTAGCGGAATGACTCGTGAAGCTCTTCTTCTGCGCGCTCATCCCAGCAGTTGATGGTCAGGCCGGGAACAAGGAATGCGGTCTGGCGTGCACGCGCACACAAAGCTTCCCATGAGAATCCTTCGGTTGACGGGAAGATCTGAAAGTCAGCCCAGAAACGCACGCGTGTACCGGTGACATTCTTCTTTACCTTGCCAACGGTTTTCAGCTGTGAAGATTCTTCAAACGGAGTGAACGGTGAATTCGGGGTGCGTTGCTTCGAATCGTCGAATTCGCCGGGCTCACCGCGACGGAAACACATTTCCCATGTCTTTGAGCCGCGGTCAACCTGCACGTCAAGACGCGCGGACAGCGCGTTCACAACGGACGCACCCACGCCGTGCAGACCACCCGATGACGCATAGGAACCGCCACCGAACTTACCACCAGCGTGAAGCTTCGTGTACACGACCTCGACGCCTGACAAACCGACACCGGGGACCTCGTCAACCGGAATACCTCGACCGTTGTCAGCCACCGACGCAGAATAGTCAGGGTGCAGGCGCACATTGATCGTGTCGCAGTGACCTTCAAGAGCCTCGTCAACGGCATTGTCGATAATTTCCCAGAGACAGTGCATCAAACCGCGGTGGTCCGTGGAACCGATGTACATGCCGGGGCGCTTACGAACAGCTTCCAGTCCTTCAAGGACGCTGAGGTGCCGTGCCGAATAGTCAGATGAAGAAGTCACCCGCTTATCTTAAAGAATCATTGAATGAGCGCCATTTCACCTCGCCGTATTCTTCCAGATGACGCGTGTTCCACTTGCTCGCATGATGAGCACACTCGCGTACGGATTGCGCCGAGGGTGAACAATCGCTTTTGAACGCGACATTACCGACTCTTTAGTGTGTGATTGAAACATGACAACGCTTTCACTTCAGCCAGAAACCTCAACGGCCCCGGTTCTCAACGCCGCCGACCGTTGCGACAAGTGTGGCGCGAAGGCGTGGCTGCGTGCCACGATGCCATCCGGCTTCCAACTGTTCTTCTGCGCCCACCACGCGACGCAAAACCTTGACGCCCTTATGCTGTCGGGCGCCTCGATCCTCGACGAACGTCACTTCCTGAACAAGGACAACTGATCATCTGCTGTCTCGGTTCTCTTTGACCACGCCACGACTACTGAATAGACAATGGGTACGCCATCTGGCGTACCCATTGTCTTTGTTATCGCGCGGGCAGAAAACATAAAGATGCGGACACGGGTTTCTCACACTAACACGGCATTATGAGCGCGCAAGACGCTGGGAAACAACTCCTGTCACACCATCACGCATCGAGACGCCATAGAGAGCATCGGCGATCTCCATAGTGCGTTTCTGGTGCGTGATCACGATCAGCTGAGATTCTTCACGTAGTTCTTTAAAGATTGCCAGAAGACGCGACAAGTTCACGTCGTCGAGTGCGGCTTCAACTTCGTCCATCACGTAGAACGGAGATGGACGAGCTTTAAAGATCGCGACGAGGAAAGCAATAGCTGCGAGTGAGCGTTCACCACCCGACAGCAAACTCATTCGCTTGACCTTCTTGCCGGCGGGGCGAGCTTCAATTTCAATGCCCGTGGTCAAAGGCGAATCTGGGTCGGTCAAAATCAGATCACCTGTACCGCCGGGGAACAAAACGTCAAAGGTGTGCGCGAACTGTTTCTTCGTGTCTTCAAATGCGGAAACGAATGCTTCTTCAACCAGTCGATCCACATCGGTAATGATGCTCATCAGATCGGCTTTTGATTCTTTGAGGTCTTTTACCTGTTCCATCAAGAATGCATGACGAGCAGCCAGAGCATCGTGTTCTTCCAAAGCCAGGGGGTTCACGCGCCCCAGGCGCACCAGCTCGTTTGAAGCTTTCTCAAAAGCCTTTTCTTGTTCGCTTCGAACAAAAGGCTGGCCTTCTTCGCTGACTTCTTCATCCGGGTCCGATGGGAAAACGGGTACCAGGGTATGGGGTCCGTATTCTTCAATCAAAGTGTCAGCATCGAGCGCAAGCTCTTCCATTGCTCGACGCTCAACATCACTCGCTTGCAATTCCAGTTGAGTGCGCGCAATTTCGTCACGTTGAACCTCGCCAGTAACGTCGGCTAGGCGCTTCATTTCTTCATCCACGGCCAAGCGCAGGGCACCAACGCGCTCATTTTCCTGCCGAGTTTCTTCAGCAACCGCCGTCTGGCGGGCCGAGGCGATAGCAAGCAGCTGGGCAGCCTCGTTCACTGCCTGACGCGCGTCGGCCTCAATCTCCGTTGCAGCACGCAACGCAACCTGGCGTTGAGCTTCGCGCTTCGCATAACGGCCACGCTCTTCGCGCTCTTTTGCTGCTGCCTGGCGAAGGTTTCGGGCACGCGCGCCAGCCTGCCTGGATTGTTCTTCTAATGCTCGCAATGCCAGGCGCGCTGAGGTTTCCGCTTCACGGGCTTCTTTCGCCGTTCTGGCAGCACCCTCAGCTTTATCGCGCGCTGCGTCGACGTCTTCAGAGGGACTCTCCGACAGTGTTTCGACTTTCGATCGCGCTTCTTCAACGCGTTCTTTAGCCCATTCGACATGATCCTCGGCACGTTTGAGCGCTTCTCGTCCACGGCCTACCTCAGCTTCACTGGCTGCGAGCGCGGACTGGAGTCGTGCAGTCTTTTGAGCGCGTTCAGCCTGCAGGGCGTCGTGGGCACGCAGAGCTTTCAGGGCTTCGTTCGCTCCGCGTATTGCCAGGTCCAGCGCAGTATTCGCTGCCGTGAGTTCATCAGAGAGGGCATCGCACGTGTGTTGTGCTGCCTCGGCCTTCGTAGCGGCTGCTTCGTGTTGGGCTTTGATGGCAAGTAATGAGTCGGCTGTCTGTCCGGCTGCTATAACACCTGAACGAGTCACCATTGTTCCGCTCAATGTAACGGCAACGTCCACTGTGTCGATCGCAATGCCACGTTGGGCAGCATCAAGATCGTTGGCAACTACTGCGCCACAAAGCAAGGCTGAAACGCTCGCTGCGACTTTCGGGTCTGGTGTCACGCACTCTCGCGCCCACGTCAGGCCCTCGGGTAGTTTCTGCTTGGCAGGCGCGACCTCGTCCCCATTCGCGATCATCATCCGTAACTGGCCACTATTGGACTCCTGGGCGTCGCGCGCTTGAGTGAGCGCAGAATCCAGGGAATCCATGACGACGGCGTCCGCAAATGGGCCAAGTAGCGTCGCGATCGCGTTCTCGGTTCCTTGGCGGGCGTTCACGAAATCCTGGACGGCACCCAGCACGTGGTCACGATCGAGCAGGTGAGCCGTGTCATCGTCACGCGCAAGAAGCTGGGTCAGGGCATCACGACGCGCTTCCCAGTGAGCACGATCGGCGCGAGCTTCGCGTTCAGCGGCAAGGAGGGCATCAACTTTTGCTCGTGCCTGATCACGATGGATGCCCGCCTGCGCATGCGCGCGACTCACATCGAAATCGCCACCCGATTCTTCGGGCGCGTCCTCAACGGCTTTCTTCGCTTCTTCAGCTCGCGCGAGTGCAGCTTCGAGCGCGCTACGAGCACGACCGGCTTCCGCTTCACCGGCTTCCAATCGGGCGTGAGCACTCCCAACATCACCCGTCAGGCGCGCCACTTTCTCACGATGGTCAGCGACGAGTGCGTTGACCCTGGCGAGTTCTTTGGCTGCGCGTTGATCTTCGTCTTCCGCTTGTTCCTTGGCGCGTACGAGGCTACTTAATTCACGTTGGGCTTGCTGAACACGCTGGAGAAGGTCCCCGTCCTCATTCGAAGCAGCTAATGCCCTCTGGTCCAAGACATCCGGGTCTTCACCCGTCGGTGTAGCTTCGGGGCGCGAATACTGTTTGACGCGCTCGGCAGAGATTGCGAGCGTCGTCTTCGCACGCTCATGGACGCTGGTCGCTTCCTGCCAGACTCGCGTCACGTCATTCGCATTGCGAGCGCGAGCTTCTTGATTGCGTTCGCTTTCCTCAATTGATGCCCGCAGATCCGCAATCTTGGTTTCATGCGCACGCTTCAGCTCTTCGAGACGGGTATCAATATGCGACTGACGTTCAAGCTTCTCGCGCACGTTCACAAGATCGTCGGCGAGCAAGCGAGCTTTCGCGTCTCGCACTCGTGCTTGGATCAACGAGGCCTTGCGCGCCTGCTTCGCTTGGCGCGCAAGAGGACCCAGCTGGCGTCGGATCTCTTCAGTCAGGTCCAGAACACGCACGAGATTCTGATCCATGTCAGCGAGCTTCTTCAGCGCACGCTCTTTACGCCGGCGATGCTTCAGCACACCGGCAGCCTCTTCAATGAACCCGCGACGATCTTCCGGGGTTGCTTGAAGGATCGAGTCGAGGCGCCCCTGCCCCACGATGACGTGCATCTGACGTCCCATGCCCGTATCGGACAGCAATTCTTGAATATCAAGCAGTCGAGCAGGTGAACCGTTAATTGCGTATTCGGAGCCCCCACCGCGGAACAGTGTCCTGGTGATCGTTACTTCCGTGTATTCGATGGGAAGAGCGCCATCTGAGTTATCGATCGTCAGATCAATCTGCGCACGTCCTAAAGCCGGACGTCCCGATGTGCCGGCGAAAATAACGTCCGACATGTTAGAGCCACGCAGGCTCTTCGCGCCCTGCTCGCCCATCACCCAGGCAAGTGCATCCACAACGTTCGACTTACCCGAACCGTTCGGACCCACGACACAGGTGATCCCGGGTTCAAGCTTCAACGTCGTCGTAGACGCGAAAGACTTAAACCCGCGTAGCGTCAGGTTCTTTAAGTGCACGGGTCAAGGATACGTGGAAACTGTGGGAAGAATAAGAAAAAGTGGCGCCTGCAGATGCAAACACCACTTTTTCATAATGTCATGCGTGCTCCTCGGACAGGTTCACGCTCATACAAGATAGTCTCAGCAACACAGTTCAGGGAACCACAGTGCGATCTCACGCTCAGCAGAAGTCGGGGAATCTGAACCGTGAACAACGTTCTCCACGTGGTTCGAACCCCAGTCGCGTCCAAGATCGCCTCGAATAGTTCCAGGAGCAGCCAAGGTCGGGTTTGTTGTGCCCATGAGAATACGCATACCCTCAATCACGCGGTCACCTTCAACCACGACGGCAACGAGCGGGCCCGAGCTCATGAAATCAACCATTCCGTTAAAAAAGTGTTGCTCACGGTGCTCCGCGTAGTGCTCTTCAAGGAGTTCCCTAGAGGCCTTCTTAATCTTCAGGCCCTTCAGGACATAGCCCTTCGCTTCGATGCGACGCAGAACCTCTCCGGTCAGACCGCGAGCAAACCCATCGGGCTTGACCAGGATCAGAGTGTGTTCCTTATTCGGGTCGAGCAGATCAGGAGTTGGCATTCGCCCTCCTTTCATTACACGTTGTTCAAGGAATCAATATCGTAACCGATGATCGCATCATCGTTCACACGACGTGGCTGTGGCGGTACTCGGATGAATATCCACCACAGCCACACCGCATCACGAAGCGTTTTCGATCATCTCTTTGAGAGCAACAATGCTCTCAGCTGCCTGCGGACCAGTAGCCCGCAGTTCAACCGTTTCGCCCTGCTTCACACCGAGAGCCATGATTTCAAGAACGGAAGCGGCATCTGTTCCATTCACAAGAATCTCGGCATCAAATGTGGCTGCAAGACGAGCCAGAAGAGCTGCCGGACGAGCATGCAGACCAACCGGATCAGCAACAACTGCCGTGTCCGTGACACCATCGGTTGGAGCTGAAGAAGTCTGGCGATCCTGATGCATAGAGTGAAGCTCGATCATTGGTCCGATCGCATTACGCGCAGCATCGGCAACGTCATTCAGGCAATCACCCAATTGAGCGCGCACCGCAGCCGCGACAGCACCCTCAACAAGCGGAGCTTCAATGAACTTCAGATGATCGGGATCGTCAGCAAAATCCAGAACCGATTCAACCGTCATCGTGGCTGAACCAAGATCTGTCAGGATCAAGACACCTGCACCATCGCCATCGCCAACCTCATCGAGGCAGGCGCTGACAGCAGCATCAATCTTGTCGAAGGATGTACCGATCCCGCCCTCATCAGTACCACCCGCGGCTTGGAAGAAAACCTCGGGAGCCATCTGCCGGGCAAGTTCGACTACGCCACGAGCCAGAAGATCCGAATGGCTTGCGATGACAAATGCAACGCGCGCCATCATTCCTCCTCAGCTGCTTCAAGCGCCTTCGCAAGGATGATCGCGGACGACATAGCACCCGGATCAAGATGTCCCTTGGAACGCTCTCCCAGGTAGGAAGCACGACCCTTGGTTGCCTGAAGAGGTTCAGTGGCAAGAGCACCCTTATGAGCGGCCTCGGAAGCAACCGCCAGAACCTGTTCAGGTGTGGCGCCAGATTCTGCAGCAGCCTTAGCTGCGTCATACGCCGGACCCCAGGCATCGACCATGGTCTTCTCGCCACGCTCTGCCTTGCCACGAGCCTGAATGCCAGCGAGAGCACCGCCGATCAGGGCAGCAACAGCTTCAGCGGTCAGAGGTTCGTCGACAGCAACCTTTGCTGCGCGCAGGAAAGCTGTTCCGTACAGAGGACCAGCAGCCCCACCGACCGTCGACATCAGAGTCTTCGCAACGATCTTCAGGCAGTCCTGAACGCTAGTCGGAGGCGTTGCTTCGAAGGCTTCCATGACCTTGCCGAACCCACGATCGAGGTTCTCACCATGATCACCGTCGCCGATCTGGCGGTCCAGATCGATCAAGTATTCACGCTGAGCACCAATCTCTACGCGAGTAAGCGCAATCCAGCGCATTGCCCATGCAGTATCTAGCGCCATCTAGTCCCTCACTTCCATGCCGGTGTTGCCACCGGCGCATCGAACAGTTCAAGCATTTCGTCATCCACGCGGAGCAGGGAGACAGAAACGCCAGGCATTTCAAGGCTGGTCACGTAGTTGCCCACCATTGTGCGAGCAATCTTAATGCCGTCTGCTTCCAGCAGCTGAGCCAGTCGACGATGGCAAATGTAGAGCTCGGACGAAGGTGTGCCACCCATTCCGTTGACCAGGGTGATCACACGCTGGCCCTTTTCAAGCTTCAGGTCATCACGAACCTTGATATAGAGCTCTTCCACCAGTGCGTCAGCGGTTTCCATCTTGCCACGACGGTAACCGGGTTCACCGTGGATACCGATGCCGAGCTCGATCTCGTCTTCGCCAAGATCGAAGGAGGGGGTGCCTGCGTGAGGAACCGTGCACGGGCCAAGTGCGAGGCCCATGGAACGCATCTCGTCGTTCACACGCTGAGCGATTTCGGTGACCTTGTCAAGGTCGTCGCCACGTTCTGCGGCTGCACCGGCAAGCTTCTCAACAAAGACGGTGCCGGCAACACCACGACGGCCTGCGGTGTACAGCGAGTCTTCGACCGCGACGTCATCATTGACGACAACGGAACGGACCTCGATGTCTTCCATTTCAGCCATTTCGGCGGCGGTCTCGAAGTTGAGGACGTCGCCGGTATAGTTCTTCACGATGTGCAGGACGCCTGCACCGCGATCGGCAGCCTTTGTGGCTTCGAGGATCGGATCCGGGGTCGGGGACGTGAAAACGGCGCCAGGAACGGCAGCATCCAGCATGCCCAGGCCGACAAAGCCTGCGTGCAACGGTTCGTGACCAGAGCCACCACCGGAAACCAGACCGACCTTGCCGTTATCCTTCGGGGTTGCGCGGGTAACGAAATCGGGATCGAGGTGAACCTCCACCATATCCGCATGCGCCAGAGCAAACCCTTCGAGGGTTTCCTTGACGACGTTGTGGACGTCATTGACCAGCTTCTTCATCGTGCCTCCTTGCATCAAAACAGAGCGGTCATGCTCTGGGACTATGGTGCCACGACTTTTGCTACTCGACTAGCAAAAAGACGGCTCACTGACCTCTATGGACGAATGCCAGCAAGATCAAGCATGTGGCCTGCAAGAACGACCGAGCCAAAGACGACCACGCCGCATTTGTCTGCGGGGTCAGTGGTGACTTCAGCAAGGGTCGCCGCACGGTCGACCGCTTCGCCAAGATTGTCGCGTACTTCCACCCTGTCTTCACCAAAGACATCGATTGCAATTTCGCGCAATTGTTGGATATTCGCAGCACGTTCGCCGGGCATTTCGGTGATGACAATCGAATCCAGATGCGGTTCCATTTCGGCCAGAACGGACTCGATGTCCTTGTCTCCCATCGCCGAATAGACGCCGACAACGTGAGCGAATGCGAAGGAATCGTCAAGAGCATCGGCAAGGACGCGAGCACCTGCGGGATTATGTGCAGCGTCGACAAGAATTGTCGGGGATGTGCGCACAACCTGCAGGCGTCCCGGTGAAGTCGCCGTCATCATGCCATTTTCGACGATCTTCGCATCCAAGGCGCGACCGCCCATGAACGCTTCGACTCCAACCAGAGCTGCCGCCGCGTTGTGGGCCTGATGCTCGCCAAAGAGCGGAACGAAAACGTCAGTATAGGTGGCGGAAGGAGTGCGGACAGTAACCAGCTGACCACCAACGCCCATCTGGCGATCAAGGAGCTCGAAGTCTCGGCCTTCAAGGCGGACGATCGCATCAACTTCGCGGGCGCGGTCCAATAGGACCTCTAGTGCTTCTTCGGGTTGCTCGGCGATCACGACAATCTGACCGGGCTTGATAATCCCGGCCTTTTCTTCTGCGATTTCACGGATCGTGGAGCCCAGCCACTTCGTATGATCCAGATCGATCGGCATGATCACAGAAACGCCGGCCTCAATGAGGTTCGTGGCATCCCACGTTCCACCCATGCCGACCTCGATGACGCCAGCATCGACCGGGTGGTCCGCAAACGCTGCCAACGCTAGAGCAGTAAAGACCTCAAAAAACGACAGGCGTACTCCTCCGGCAGCAACCGACTTCGTGTCGACCATCTCGACGTAGGGCGCGATATCGTTCCAGGCTGCGATAAAGGCTTCGCGGGAAATTGGTATGCCTTCGATACTTATTCGCTCACGCACATCAATCAAATGCGGAGACGTAAATCGTCCGACGCGCACGCCGAACGCAGTCAGCACCGCATCGATCATGCGTGCGGTCGATGTCTTGCCGTTCGTACCCGTAATGTGCACGGTCGGGAATGTATTCTGCGGATCGCCCAGGATATCGAGCAGCATCCGGATGCGATCCAAGCTCGGCTCAATGTCGTGTTCGGGTGCGCGCTCGACGATTGATTCGTAGATCTGAGCCACCGTAGCATCCAGCTCAACCGAATCTGCAGCCTTCGCGAGAGCTTCTTCGTGTTCTGCGCGCGCTGCCTCGGCGTCGTCGGCAAAGTCTTCGTCGATATCGCCTTCCAGTTCTGCGAGAATCGAAGGATCGGGGCCAAGTAGCAAGGAGGATTCGACGAGGTTCCGCAGAGCAGTTTGCAGTTCAGCCTCTTCGGCATCTTGCCCGTGATCCGTTACGTCAGTCAATGCCACCTCATCGGGCTCGTCAGCCGCTTCAAGGTAGGGAATCAGATCCGCAGGGATTGAGCCTGCAACCGCTTCTTCCTCGCTATCGCCAAAGAATGCGGAGTGATCGTTCGACATGAGGGCCTCCAGAGCACATGTTGCCCGGCGCATCGAAAGTGCGCGCAGTTAAAAAGCGACCCGCCTATTTTATACGGTTCGGGGCTGGGAGCACTTCGTAGTGATGTGATCCCAGCCCCGAGTCACGCGATCAAATGATCAGTGCTTTGCGACGCTCACCGTGAGCTTCTCGCCGGCTTCCACGTTCACCTGAAGGGCGAGCGTTTCGTGGGCGATCATTTCAGTGTGCGCGTTCACGGCGTCCACGCGATCAGTAGGAACAACGAGGTTCAGCGTGATGCGGTCAGCAATATGCAGGCCGGCGTTCTTACGCTCATCCTGCACGGCGCGGATCACGTCACGTGCGTAGCCTTCAGCTTCCAGCTCCGCGGTCAGCTCTGTATCAAGCAGGACCACCGTGCCATTGCTCATGACGTCCGCCGCCTGGCCTTCTTCAGCGTCCACGGTGGTGGCCACTAAGAACTGCTCGCCGGTCAGAACAACCGGCTGGCCATTAAGCTGGACGGTCGCAAAAACACAGCTACCGTCTTCGTTCACGGTCCACTCGCCCGACTTCTGCGCCTTGAACAGCAAAGACGTCAGCTTACGGAGCTCGGGAGCAAAGGCGCGCGGGTTCAGCGACAGTTCGATGTTCGCACGCAAACCGGATTCTTCCGGCGTTCGGAAGCGAACGTCCTTGACGTTGACCTCGGATGCAACAAGGTCAGCGAACTGGCCGAGCGCACCCGCCTGCTCAGAGACGATCGTCATGCCGGCAAGTGGCTGACGAACGCGCAGGTGATGGTTCTTACGCAGGGCGTGTGCCGTCGACACAACGTCGCGGACCTCGTCCATTGCGGACACCAGTGCGTCGTCAGCAACCAGATCCGAGATCACCGGGAAGTCAACCAGGTGGACAGACTCACCACCGGTCAGACCGCGCCAGATTTCCTCGCTGAGCAACGGGAGTAACGGAGCTGCAATCTCAGACAGACGGACAAGAGCGGTGTACAGCGTGTTGAACGCAGCCGAATCCTCCTCCCAGAAACGCTGGCGCTGAGTACGCACGTACCAGTTCGTCAGAACATCCAGGTAATCGCGGACGTGCTCGCATGCCTTCGCGATGTCATACCAATCCAAGTCAGCCTTGACATCGGCTGCGAGCGAGCGCGTGCGTGCCAGCAGGTAGCGGTCCATCTTCGACAAGCTGGAAACCACCGCTTTGTCGTTGAGGTCCCAGGCCGTGGCCTCGTACCCCTTGCCCCCATTCGCTGCCCCCGCGTACAGAGTGAAGAAGTAGTAGGTATTCCAGATCGGCAGTAGCACCTGGCGAACCGTGTCACGGATACCCGTGTCGGTCACTATGAGGTTGCCACCGCGGACGACAGGCGAGCTCATGAGGAACCAACGCATCGCATCCGAACCGTAGGTGTCGAACACGCCGTTGACGTCCGGATAGTTGCGCAGGGACTTGCTCATCTTGCGGCCGTCATCACCCAGAACGATGCCATGCGAGACAACGTTCGTGAACGCCGGGCGGTCGAACAGAGCGGTCGCCAGGACGTGCAGGGTGTAAAACCAGCCACGCGTCTGGCCGATGTACTCGACGATGAAGTCGCCCGGGTAGTGCGACTCGAACCATTCCTGGTTCTCGAACGGGTAGTGAACCTGCGCGTACGGCATAGAACCAGACTCGAACCAGCAGTCGAGAACGTCCGGGATACGGCGCATCATCGACTTGCCCGTCGGATCATCCGGGTTCGGGCGAACCAGCTGATCGATGAACGGGCGGTGCAGGTTATCCACCTTCACGCCGAAGTCGCACTCAAGTTCCTTAAAGGAACCGTAGACGTCTTCACGCGGGTAGTTCGGGTCATCTGAACGCCAGACCGGGATCGGCGCACCCCAGAAGCGGTTACGCGAGATCGACCAGTCGCGAGCGCCGGCAAGCCAGTTTCCGAAGATGCCGTCTTTGGTGTGCTCAGGAACCCAGGTGATCTCTTGGTTGAGTTCGACCATGCGATCACGGATAGCGCTGACGCGCACGAACCACGAGGACACAGCCTTGTAGATCAGTGGCTTACGGCAACGCCAGCAGTGCGGGTAGGAGTGAACATACGACTTCTGCTGAACCAGAACGGCACGCTTTTCTTCGGGAACGCGGGCCAGCGGACCAGTACCATCGCGCAGGTCAACGGTGATCGGCTTATTCGCATCGAACACCTGCATGCCCTGGTAGTCGGGAACTTCAGACGTGAAGCAACCGCCTTCATCCACCGGGATGACCGGTAGGATTCCGCGTTCCTGGCAGACGAACATGTCGTCTTCACCGAATGCGGGTGCGATGTGGACCAGGCCGGTGCCGTCTTCCGTCGACACGTAATCGCCGGGGATGATCGTCCAGCCGTCCGGGCCGGGAGCCGCACCCTTGGCGCGGTGATCGGCGTTGTCGAAATAGTCGAAGATCGGGAAGTAATGCTTGCCCGCAAGCTCGCTCCCCTTGAAGGTCTTCACGATCTGCGGTTCTTCGCCCAGTTCCTTCGCGTATGCGCCAAGACGCCCCTGAGCGACAACGACATCCTGGCCGGCAACCGGGGACTCGAGGTCAGCCGGAACGCGCACGACCACGTAGTCGATGGTCGGGCCAACGGCGACAGCTTCGTTCGACGGCAAGGTCCACGGGGTCGTAGTCCAGATCAGGACCAGTTCACCCTTGTCAGAGCCCTCAACAAGAGGCTCTTCGAGGCGCATACCAACGGTGACCGTGTTGTCTTGACGATCCTGGTAGACATCGTCATCCATCTTGAGCTCATGGTTGGACAGCGGGGTGCGGTCGTGCCAGCAGTACGGCAGAACGCGGTGGCCCTGGTAGGCAAGATCCTTGTCATAGAGAGTCTTGAATGCCCAGATGACCGACTCCATGTAGTTCGGGTCGAGCGTCTTGTAGTCGTCGGAGAAGTCAACCCAGCGAGCCTGGCGGGTGACATAGTCTTCCCACTCGTTCGTGTAACGAAGAACAGACGAACGGCAGGCCTCGTTGAACTTCTCGATGCCGAGGCCACCTTCGCGGGTGATCTCAGTGACATCTTCGATGCCGAGGATACGCTGCGCCTCGAGTTCAGCGGGCAGACCGTGCGTGTCCCAGCCGAAACGGCGTTCAACGCGGTGGCCGAGCATTGTCTGGTAGCGACCAACAACGTCCTTGACGTAGCCGGTCAGAAGGTGACCGTAGTGCGGAAGTCCGTTGGCAAAGGGTGGGCCGTCGTAGAACACGAACTCGTTCTGACCGCCTTCGCCAGCAGGGCGCGCCTCAATGGACTTACGGAAGGTATCGTTATCGGCCCAAAAGGCCAGGGTTTCGCCTTCCATCTGCGGGAAGGACGGGCTTGCGTCCACCTCGTTGTCGCGGTGACGCGGGTAAAAGCCGTGCTTCGTCATTGTTGTCCTCGTCTGTTCGATTCACAGGGACGAGGACCAGCTTCACTGGGACCCGCGGTACCACCCCGCTTGCTCTACCACCCCGATGCGTGCGCGCCGCAGGAGCAAAGCCGCTTCTTTTATTCGCTGTAACGGGCTCACCCGTTCGGTTCTACTGTGGGCGCACTGCGAGCGCGCCCGGTTCTTCCGAAAACTCCCCGGTGATACCCCGCGCCGTGTAGCGCAGGCCGGATCAACGTTGGTGTTTATCGTAGCTGAAATTACGACTGAGAGCCGAGCCAGCCCACGTGGCTTGTCCCTCACATCCCTCCGGCGAGAGTTCAACATCAGCGGTTAGTCTGCCCGGTCACATGTTGCGTGCGACCAGCGTATTCGTTGCCTGAGCAACGGGATCCCCCTGAGCCTCGGGCTCAGTTTCCGTAGACATGGTAGGCGTTGCCTCCCCTCGCGCGCGCCGGCGAGCCCTTCTACGGCGATATAGCCACACGAAAAATAGCGTGATCGGAATAATCACGATAAGCCACGGGACGAACATGATCAGTCCATACACAAGTCCTGCGATTCCCTGAGAGAACGCCTGCCAGGATTCTTCCCATGCCGAGCTTGAGGGAACCGGAGTGATCGCTGTCGAATGGAAAGAAACCTCAAGAGTTGAATACGACACTTGGTCGGAATACCAGGCGCGCTGCGCTTTCAGACTGTCGAGTTCTTCCTGACGACTTGTGAGTTCGCGTTCTGCTTCCAAGAGATCCGATGTAGTCTCTGCCTGATCGATCAAAGTGGTAAGGCGGGCGATGGATGCTTTCAACGCTGTGATGCGAGCGTCAAGGTCAGCGACTTCAGCCCCCGCATCGGCAGTATCAGTCGATTGATCAGTGACCTTCCCCAATTCTGCAAGCTTCTGACGAGTTTCTTCGAAGCTATTTGCTGGGATCTTGAATGTTGCGTTGCCCCACGGTGAATCCGATTCTCCCTTCAGGGAAGAATGAGCAACTGAGCCACCCGCTTCAGTGACGATAGTGGAGGCATGAGCTAACGCTTCAGCGGGATCAGCAACATCGAGGCTCATATTACCGGTGACGATCACTTGAGCTTCAACCGTTGTTCCTTGCGATTCTCTGTTCGAGTCATACGAAGAGTCAGAGTCTGAGTTACTCGCCTCGCTCGAAGAGGTGCCATACTCGTAATTCTGACCCACGGGCGCCCCACTGGAGTCAGAACTCATCGTTGAGCTTGCGCAACCGGCTAAAAGCAGACTTGTTATCGCTACAAGGGCGGTGGCGACTAATGGCTTTCGCGTTGTCTGCGAGGATCGGACAAAACGGGGGGCATGACTCCTCCTTAGCGTCGTGTGGTCTTTCATCGTATCGTCGCTACGAAGAAACGGTGCCGTATCTGAAGGAAATTAAGCCCTGATTGCAGTGAGGCGGTGCGAACCACGTGGGTTCGCACCGCCTCACTCGCCTGTATTCAACGTTCAGCTATGCAAGCCGTACGCCTTGTGGATCAGCCAGATCGGGTGAACAACGTTCGCACCCGTTGCGGTGCGCAACTGCCAACGGCACGTTTCCGTGTCGCACGCGGCCAGTTCAACGTTGACCTGCTTGATGAAGTCGAAGACAGGCTTTCCGACTGCCTGGGCAATGTCGTACTTTTCCTTTTTCATGCCGTAGGTACCAGCAATACCGCAACAAGGCTGGTTCGATTCCTTGACCTTCACACCGGGGATCAGTTCCATCAGTTCGACAGCCGGAAGGCCGAGACCCTGAGACTTCAGCTGGCATGGTGCGTGGTAAGGGATGGTGATGTCCATCGGCTGGAAGTTCAGATCCAACTCGCCCTTTTCGTGCAGGTGCATGAGGAATTCGCAAATGTCCCACATACGCGAGCCCACGTCCTTCAGCTCCGGAGTATCCATCTCGAGGATCTCGTTTGCCTCATGGCGGAGCATGCCCGCGCACGAACCGGAAGCGGAGATAATCGGCGCGTTGCGGTTGGCCTTGCGCAGATCGTTTGTCAGCTTCGAGACGTACTTGCGGGACTCGTCGTACAGGCCGTTCGACTGCAATGCCAAACCACAGCAACCGTGTGGCGGAACCAGAACCTCGTACCCGAGGTACTCGAGAACCTGGACCGAGTGGATCGACGTTTCGACCTCGAAGTACTGGCCTGCGCAACCGTGGAAGAAGATGACCTGGCCCTTGCGGCCAGAACCTTCCAGCGGCGTGTGCTTCTTGAACCAGCCTTCGAAGGTGCGACCGGCAGCCTTCGGCATCGGTGCGCTGCGGTGAACGCCGATGACTTTTTCCATGGCAATACGGATCGGCTTAACATCGAGCGCCCAGTTCGCGATCGGAGCAACCGGGGTCATGACGGTACCGATGAAACCGGTACGACCAATCAGGTGATCGCGAAGCGGAATGCCCTTTTCCTTCTTCATGTCGGTGCGAGCGTGGTGGATCATCTCGGTGACCTTCACGCCCTGCGGACAGACCAGCGTGCAAGTGCCGCACGACGAGCAGTAATCGATCGACGAATCGACGATCTGCCCTGCCTTGCGGTAGCGCTCTGCCTGCGGGCCGGAGTACTTCGGGCCCGGGAACAGATCGGTCACGCGCATGACCGGACACTGGGTTTCACAGATCGTGCACTTGACGCAGGAGTCGAGGGTGGAGCGCAGACCGAAGTCTTCGTCGGTCAGGGACAGTACGTTCATTTCTTCGATGGTCACTTCAGGCTCCCAAGGATCGAATCGGCGGCGCGGAGTGCGGAGGCAAGGGCAATGCCTTCACCTGACTTTTCGCGCCAACGGGTTGCGCCAGCCAGGTTTCCGCCGGCTGCGTAAACGTTGGTGTAGACGGGCTTCTTGGCTGCGTCCAGCGGGTGCATCTCATCGTCAACGTCAAGGCCGGCGAGGAAGATCGGCTGGTCGCTACCCCAGAAGTCACCGTGGAGAAGCTGGCCCTCAGCGCCGAGAACCGGCAGGCCGAGGATCGTTTCGGTGACCTTCCCGTAGGAATCCATATCGAGTGCGCCGGATTCGAAACCGCCACCAGCGAGGATGACATTCTTCGTTTCGATGCGCGTCGAGTGACCGGCGGTCCCGATCGTCACGGCGGTGACATTCTGGCCGTCAGTTTCGATGCCCTTCACGGCAGACCCGAGAATGAAGCGCGCTTCAGCCTTCACTAAAGCGGTCAGGACCTGGTTCATACGCATACCGGGGATTGATGGCGGTTGCATCGGGATCTCGAAGACCTTGTGTCCGAGCTGGTCAGCAATGTCTTTCCAGGCGTTCAGGTCATCGAGACCAAGCACGGCGGGAAGGCCGATGATTTCACCTTCGCGAACGTGAGGCTTGATGGCCTCAACCAGCTTGGTGCGCTTCTCGACTCGATCCAATGTGCGCGCATGGTTCGTACCGGTCGTATCGGCCTCGTCTGCACGCATCTCGACGTCGACGATCAACGAACGCGCCTTGATCGGTTCACCATTCGGTGTGGTCTGGCGCGAGAGGTTTTCGGCAGCGAGGGTCGGGTAGAAATCCTTCAGTCGACGCAGACCGACGATCAGGTACGAGGCTCCGTCTGCAGGAATACCCGCTTCCATCGAGGGCTGGTACAGGCTCGTCGGACGGAGCGCACCGATCGCGGTCGGAAGCACAACGTTCTTTTCGGGATCGCCAACCAAAAGGTCAGGACCCAGGACATCCTTCAACCAGTTCGCGCTGTGAGCAATGAACTCGGGAGTGAAGTGCGTGTACGGGTGCGTCGGACGCGAGGAAATGTGCTCGGAGATCTGAGCGATCGGAGCATCCACGCGAGACTCGGAGTATCCGAGAATATCGACGGTGCCCTGGCCAAGCTGCAAACCGCCAAGCCCCTTCGTTACAACCGTGACCGAAGCGCCACCGCGAGCAAGATAAAGAGCTGCGGTAAGACCGGCAAGGCCAGCGCCAATAACAACGGCGTCTCTCATCGGGCGTCCTCCTTATTCTCGGAAGCTGATGCAGGAAAGACAAATTCCTCGCCAGGCTCGCCTTGCGCCATCGGCAGGTGCTCGACATCGAGCATGCCTTCATGAATCCAGTTATCAAGCGCTGCCTGACGTAGCTGCTTGCCGTAGGTGATCGGCCATAGACCAATCCAACGGTTCTTCAAGAAGGTCTTGAACAGTTCGTTTGCCTTCTCGGAATCGATATCTCCACGTTCGTGAGCGATACCGGTTGCACGCTGGGAGCAGAAGCCACCCTGGCAGGGGCCCATGCCGAGGCGAACCTGACGACGAACGTCATCAAGCTGACCGCCCGGCAAAGCATCCATTGTGTCTTCGAGCATCTTGCGGGTGACCAGTTCGCATTCGCAGATGATCTGATCGTGGCTGGGGGCCACGTTCTTGTGCTCGATGTCGTGTAGGCGGTGGCCGATGGTGTAGAGCTTCGGCGATGCGGTCGGGACTGCTTCACCGGCGGTCTTGCACTCGCGTTTCTCGCCCATTTCTTCACACATGATGTCGACGATGCGCTCTGCCATCAGACGGTAGGTCGTGAGCTTGCCACCGGCGATGGTAAGCATGCCGTAGACGCCGTCACGCGAATTATGGTCGATGACCGACATGCCACGAGCCATGTGGCGCGTGTCGGTTGCTGCAACACGCGAATCCTTGACCAGCGGTCGGGCACCTGCCCACGCGTGAACCGCGCGAGCCTTGCGGAAGCCGGGAACCATTGCTTCGCCAGCATCGAACATCTGCTGAACCTGATCGGCGGGGATCGTCAGCTTGTCCGGGTCGTCTGCCTTGAGGTCCGTCGTGCCGATGATGCACACCGGGTGGTCAGGAACGATGATGTCGCCGTCGGCTGGCCAGATGCAGCGGTTGAGCACCGTCTGGGTCAGGCGGAAGTTCATTGCAATCATGATGCCGGCGCCGGGGACGACGTCAACGCCGTGACAGTCAGCCATCGCGGCAATCTGACCGGCCCAGGGGCCACCACAGTTCAAAACGAACTGACATTCGATGCGAGTGTCTTCGCCGGTGCGAACGTTGTGGACGATGACTGCGCTGATGCGGTCACCTTCGCGTTCGATCTTTGTGACCTTGTTGTAGGTCATCACCTGTGCGCCGTAAGCCTCTGCGGAACGGATTGCGCCCCAGACCATCTGCCAGCCGTCGACGGAGCCGTCGAGGACCTCGAATGCACGCTTGAGCTTGGGGTCAAGACGAGGCTCACGCTTCAGTGCCTCGGCGACGCTGATTTCCTGTGCCGGCACTTTTGCCGCGGCAGCGCGCTCGAGGAATTTATCTGCGTATTCTTCGTCGTCTTGCGAGGTAACCACGAACAGGCCACCGGTTGCTTCAACTGCGTTTGAGTTGATGCGCTTAACGATTTCGTTTTCTTCTGCACACTCGGTTGCTGACTCGGGGTCGGACGCGATGTAGCGTCCACCAGAGTGGAGCAGTCCATGGAAGCGGCCAGAGGTACCTTGTGCGATGTCGAATCGTTCAACGAGGACGGTTCTAAACCCTCGCATTGCAACGTCACGGACGACACCGGCTCCGGTGGAACCACCGCCAATGACGACAACGTCAGTGTTGATCGTCTTCACCATTCGTTCCCTTCACATTTTCGCTTCGGGCTTGCACACAGCTAGCCCCTTCGCCTCTTCAATAGTGCCTTGCCTCCCCTCATTTGATTGCATTGTTCAACCCCTATGCACAAATGTTCACAACTTAGGCGTACCTCATTTTCCATTCGTAGAGAAACGCCGGAAACCTGCGCTTTTCAGGTGTGAAATGACAGATTTTCACATAACGAATGATTCGGAATTCGCACTCGGATCTGCCAGGAAAGAGCTGGGGGGGCACATGGCCCCTCCGACCACTCCCCTGTTTTCGCAAAGCGATATCTACATGCTCTGCCATACAGTTAGCGCATGAGCGAAAAGATTCTGGCGCGAGTCCTAGAAACCGCAAACATCGATTCCAACGTCCGTGCGCAGGACGATTTTTATCGTCACGTCAATGGACACTGGATTGCAACGCATGAAATCCCCGCTGACCGGCCGATCGACGGCGCTTTCCACGCGTTGCGTGATCTTTCCGAAGAACGTGGTCGGGATATTTGCAACGATGCTCTTGCCGGCACTCTTGATGACACGGACGCCACTCTTATTGCTACCCTCTGGGGTGCATTTATGGATGAAAACGCGATTGAGGAAGCAGGCATTACTCCCCTGTTTCCCTTCTTCGAGGCCATCGATCACGTAACTACGCGCGAAGAACTTGATGAATTGACTGGCACGTTGATGGCCGGTGGCGCCGATTCTTTCTTTGGGGCCTACAGCGGTACGCATCCGCATAATTCCGATGCGCGCATTATGACCTTTGTCCAAGGCGGAATAGGTCTTCCGGACGAGGCCTACTATCGCGAAGATTCATATGCACCCATCCGCGATGCCTACGTTTCTCACCTCGAGAAACTCGCATCGTTGGCCGGTATTGGTGAAAACTCTGCCCGGGTTGCGCGCCTGATTATGGATCTCGAAACGCGTTTTGCTTCGCATCACCGCAGTGCCGTGGATAACCGCAATCCCCTCCTGTCTGATAACCAGATGACGTGGCGCGAATTTGTTGCCAGTGCGCCTGGGTTCAATTGGGATGCGTGGGCGCGCGGCCTGGGTTGGCAGATCGGGGACGAGGCCCAGATCAGCGTGTCTCAACCCGATTTCTTTGCCGGATCGGCGCAGATTTGGGGCCAGACTCCGATCGAGGATCTGAAGATCTGGTCAAAGCTCTCCGTACTGGATGCGCGGATCGGTCTGCTTTCTTCGGAGTTTGTCGAAGAAAACTTTGATTTCTATGGCCGTACCTTGTCAGGCACACAGGAACTGCGACCTCGTTGGAAGCGTGCACTCGGCCTCGTTGAATCTGTTGCCGGCGAATCGCTGGGGCGCATCTGGGTGTCACGACACTTCCCGCCAGAGTCCAAGGAACGCATGGATCAGTTGGTCGAAGGGCTATTGAATGCCTACGGCGAAGCAATCACTACATGTGACTGGATGGGCGAAGAGACAAAGAAGCGGGCGCTTGAAAAGCTCGCAACCTTCCGCCCGAAGATTGGGTATCCACCGAAGTGGCGCGACATGTCGGGGCTCGTCATTGAACAGGGTGATTCTCTGGTTGACGCCGTGACAAAGGCCTACCAGTTCGAGACCACGCGAGAACTACGTAAGCTCGATGAGCCAGTCGACCGCGACGAGTGGCTGATGACTCCTCAGACGGTGAACGCTTATTACCACCCTGCGATGAATGAAATCGTCTTCCCTGCCGCGATCTTGCAACCACCGTTCTTCGATCCCGAAGCTGACGATGCAGTGAACTTTGGTGCAATCGGCGCAGTTATCGGACACGAGATCGGGCACGGCTTCGATGACCAGGGCTCACGGTATGACGCTCAGGGCAACCTTGAAAACTGGTGGAGTGACACCGACCGCGAGCTCTTCGAGCAGATCACGAGCAAACTGGTCGAACAGTACGACACACTCACTCCCCTAGATTTGGCTCAACTTGCGGTCTATGATCTGGATGCCGGCGAAGATACGCAGGTGGAAGAAGAGTCTTCACCTGTTCCAACGGTGAATGGTGCACTGACCCTGGGCGAGAATATTGGCGACCTTGCTGGTCTGACGATTGCATGGAATGCGTGGGTTGCCACGTTGAGTGAACAAGGCTTAACTATTGATTCTGCCCCGGTGATTGATGGTCTGAGCGGAGCCCAACGCTTCTTCTACGCGTGGGCACGAGCGTGGCGAACCGCGTCACGCCCAGAGTTTGCTCTGCAGATGCTGGCGATCGATCCTCACTCGCCCGCAGAGTTTAGATGCAATCAGATTGCACGCAATATGGATCAGTTCCACGAGGCCTTCGATGTCTGTCAGGGCGATCACATGTGGCTTGATCCCTCACAGCGTGTTCACATCTGGTAAAACTCCGCTTCATTTCTACCGTGGCGAACAGCCATCGGTCTGGGACTATTCCCCGTTCACGACTGATCACTCTGGCGGGTCATGCTTGCTTTTTCATTGTCAAATGTGCGTCAAAGGTCGTTCAGTGAAAAGATAGGATCAAGTATTTCTTTGTTTACGTTCCTCTGAATTGAAAGGGCATCATGCCGGGATTGAACCTTACCCGCGAAGAAGCAGCGACACGCGCGGAGATCCTGTCCGTTCACCACTACGACATCACGCTGGATCTGACGCGTGGCGCCACTGATTTTGGTTCCACGACGCGCATCGAGTTCGATGCGACCGCCGGCGCCTCGACCTTCGCTGACTTAGTTTCAAACAACGTCCGTTCGATTCGTCTGAATGGTCAGGAAATCCCCACCGAGGCTCACACTGACCACCGCATCGCGCTGGACGATTTGGCTAAGCACAACGTTCTTGAAGTTGAAGCTGACTGCCAGTACATGCACACCGGCGAAGGCCTGCACCGTTTCACCGATCCGGCTGACGGCGAAGACTACTGCTACTCCCAGTTTGAGGTTCCGGATGCTCGCCGCGTCTACACGACCTTCGAGCAGCCTGATCTGAAGGCAACCTTCACTCTGACCGTCAGCGCTCCCGCTGGCTGGCTGGTGTTCTCGAATGCTCCGACTCCTAAGCCCGAGGTTGATGGCACGACGTGGATCTACCGTTTCGCTGAAACTGAAAAGATGTCGACGTACATCACCGCGATTATTGCTGGCCCGTACAAAGGCGTTACCGATTCACTGGTGTCCTCTGACGGTCGCACAATTGATCTGGGCGTGTACTCTCGCGCGTCGCTGGTCGAGCACCTCGACACTGATCGCATCATTGACACGACCCGCAAGGGCTTCGCTTTCTTCGAGAAGCAGTACGGCATCGCCTACCCCTTCACGAAGTACGATCAGATCTTCGTTCCTGAATACAACGCTGGCGCAATGGAGAACGCGGGCTGCGTGACCTTCCGCGATTCCTACGTGTTCCGTACTCGCCCGACTGCTGCTCAGCTTGAGACCCGAGCCAACACGATTCTTCACGAGCTCGCCCACATGTGGTTCGGCGACCTGGTGACGATGAAATGGTGGAACGACCTCTGGCTGAACGAATCCTTCGCTGAGTTCATGAGCCACCTGGCTCTCACTGAGGGCACCGAGTTCACCGATGCATGGACAGGCTTCATGCTCCGCAAGGACTGGGGCTTGAAGCAGGATCAGCTGCCCACGACTCATCCGATTAAAGCTGAAATCCGTGACCTCGCGGACGTTGAGGTGAACTTCGATGGTATTACCTACGCAAAAGGTGCATCCGTTCTGCGTCAGCTGGTGTCCTACGTTGGCCGCGAAGGATTCTTCACCGGTCTGCACGAATACCTGACCGCTCATTCCTACGCGAACGCGACGCTCACCGACCTTCTGGGTGAACTCGAGAAGGCTTCAGGCCGTGACCTCAAGGCATGGTCGAAGGTCTGGCTGGAAGAAGCAGGCGTGACCCTGCTCCGCCCCGAAATCAACGTCGACGACAACGGCACAATCTCCGAACTCGCTGTTGTGCAGGAATCCTTCTCTGAAGGTTCCTCGTTGCGCCCGCACCGCATGGCCGTCGCCGGTTACTCGGCCACTGAAGATGGTTCTTTGAAGCAGGTCTTCCGGCAAGAGCTCGATGTTGACGGCGCACGCACCGTTGTTCCTGCTGCCTCTGGCCTTGCTCGTCCCCAGCTGATTCTGCTGAACGACGGTGACCTGGCATACGCGAAGATCCGCATGGACGCCGAGTCCCTCGAGTTCGCAACAAAGAACATTGCGTCGATCACCGATTCGCTGACCCGTGGCGTCATCATGGCGTCCGCATGGGATATGACCCGCGATGGTGAGATGTCGGCACGCTCCTACTTGGATCTTGCTCTTGCGGCGATCCCGGGTGAGACGAATATGTCGATGCTCCAGCTGACGATCCGTCACATCGAAGAAGCAGTTCGTACCTTTGTTGCTCCGGCCGAGCGTCAGGCTGCCCTCGAAAAAGTTGGTGGCGCACTTCTGGACCTTGCTGTTGCAGCTGCTCCGGCATCAGACGAACAAAACATACTGATCCGCGCAGCCGCTCACGGTGCTACCACCGCCGAGCAAGGCGAGCAACTCCGAGCAATCTTCGCAGGTGAAAAGGTTCTTGAAGGCCTCGATCTTGACCTTGATTGCCGTTGGGTACTGCTGATCGCACTGGTTCGCCTGGGTCTTGCCGGCGAAGCAGAGATCGTGGCTCTCGAAGCTGAAGATGGCACGATGACCGGCCACCAGAACGCAGCATGTGCTCGCGCAGCCGTGGAAGACGCAACCGTCAAGCGCAACGTCTTCGACGCGGTCATGACGGATCTGTCGATCCCGAATGACACTCGCTGGGCTATGGTTTCCGGCTTCTGGACGCAGGCTCGCACAAACCCGGCTCTGTACACTCAGTTCGTTGCCGACTACTTCAACCTGATCGAACGCGTGTGGGCAGAGAATACATTCCACACTGCTGAGGACATCGCGATCCTCATGTTCCCGACCGACATTGCTGGCTACGCCGAAGGCGTGGACATCGTCGCTGCCGGGCAAGAGTGGATCGCGTCGCACACCGAGGTGTCCGCTGCTCTGGTTCGCATCATCCGCGAGCGCGTTGACGTTGCTCGCCGCCAGATTGAAGCTCAGAAGGCTGACGTCTGATTCAGGTCTCTAAGCTGAAGGAAGGGGCCCCGAACCGTTACGGTTCGGGGCCCCTTCCACTCTGCACCTCGTGATGACTAGCGCAGAATACGTCGCCTCAGCTTCGTAGCATCGTCACTGAGCCGGAGTCGGCATCGACAAGCGTGCACAATGAAGTGTCAGGTACGCGATCTCATCGGTCGACAAAGAAGAACCGAGTCTCAGCTCGACCAGTGCTGCGATTGTCTTCGCACACGTGTTTTCTTTCGGATATGAGTCAACGATTGATTGAACGACTGCACGCATGTGGTGCTCGAGAGAACGAGCAGCTACCTTCACCCTGTCACACCTGAGATGTTCTTCAACCGCGCACAACGTGGGCAACCTGCCACGCCTCGATATGTTCAGCCGGCGAGCGCACTAGCAATCTGAGGTAGTACCTCAGACGTGCCTGCCTCAATCCGAACGTCGGCGAAGCGATCCACGGCTGTCACTCCCCTATTCACTACGATCAGGGCAGCACCTGCACGCATGGCCTCGTGAACAACCCACAAGCCGGTGGAGACGGCGAGTGACGTGCCCGCGACCAACACAACATTGCACGACGCGGCCATATCGAGGGATGGACCGAACGCGGACTCGGGCAGCCCTTCGCCGAACATGACGATGGACGGCTTCAGCATTCCGCCACAGCGTTCACAGTACACGGGAGTGAACGTGCAGACTTCGGCTAAGTCGCGACGGGCATCGGGGGTGATATCGACGTGCGCGGGATCGGTTTCTTCGACGAGGTCCGGATTCAACGCACGCAACCGCACGGACAATGCTGCGCGGGGCGTGACGGATCCACAGCTCAGGCATTCAACCGTGTCGTAACGTCCGTGGAGCTCCCAGACGTTACGCGTTCCAGCGCGCGCGTCCAGCCGGTCGACGTTCTGCGTGGAGACGCCCAGCAGATGTCCGGATGCTTCCATCGTGGCAAGCGCCCGATGCCCATCGTTGGGCTGGCAGTTTTCGAGGATTTTCCACGTCGCTTCATTGCGATACCAGAGCCAGCGATACCACACGGGGTCGGACGTAAACATGTCGACATCAACTGGGGTTGTAGGGGTTGAGCCGGTGCCTCGATAATCCGGCAGGGACGAGTCGGTGGACATTCCCGCGCCAGTCACCGCCAGAATTCGACCACCGCGCGCAATGTCGATTGCTTCTTCGACGCTTCCTTGCATCGTCATTCCTCCCCGCGAACACTTTTCTCCGTTGTACCACCATCAGGAGTGGCATGTTGGTGCGTTATGAGATTGGGCGGATGCAAATGCCAGCCACTTTTGCGTCATTCGGCCACCGTTCAGGTACGAGGCCGCCTGCTCTTACACTTCGTCGTCAACGAATACGGGAGCGGATGCTCGCATGCCAATGATGCCCATCAAGAGAGCCATGATCGTCAGGAAGATCAGAACAGGAGTAGTCGAATCGGTTGCTTGAAGCACCATGCCAACAATGATCGGACCGAATGCTGCGACAATATATGCGCCAGGCTGAGTCATACCCGACAGGCGCGCGGTCATCGATGCAGTGCGAGCGCGCGCAGGGATCAGAGTGACGCAGAGCGGGAACATGAAGCCGCCGATCGACAGCAGCGTCACCCACAGCCAGGGAGAGAAGGTTGGAGCAAGCAAGAGGCCGAGATAACCGGAAGCAGTCAGCACCCCGAAGAGCAGAGAGACAAGAGGCAAGTTCTTCACCGAGTCAACGATCTTCGGCATAATCAAGCCACCAACAAGTGTCCACAGGTTGATGGCTGCGACCATCGCAGCTGCGCTTGTTCGGTCGACTCCCACCATTGTGAGAATCGTTGGAAGCTGACCAAATTGAACATAGGCATTCAAAGATTGAAGGCCAAACGCGACCATCAACGCCACGGCGGTTGGTGACGTCATCAGGCTCCGCCTGTTGGTAGCTGAGGGCGATGACGACTGGGGGGCCTCGTCCCCTGTCAGCAGCGTAGAAGACTCAGGTACGGGCCCAGAAGAGTGAGCGAGTGGCGGAGTGTCTCGACCGACACTCTTCCAGACGAGAAGCCAGACGAACACTGCCAACAGTGCACACGGTGCCCAGATGAACAGCGCGGTTCGCCAGCCGGATGAATCAGGCCCCCCAATCGGCGCGCTGAGGAAGGAACCCGCCGCGCCACCCAGCGGGAGAACGCTACCGTAGACCGTCAGAAGCAGAACCGTGCGACCAGCTTTGTGCAGTTTGATCCACGCTGGCACGATGACATTAGCGACGGCGGGACCAGCAAGTCCAGCAACACTGAGCAGGAGGAACGCCCAGTAGTTCGACACGAGGGGACGCACACCCAAGCCGATGGTTGTCACGGCCATTGCGACGGTTACGACGCACGTCAGTCCGAAGCGCTTTGACAGTGGAACTGCCAGTACGCCAATGAGAGCAAAGACAATACACGGCAACGCGGAGAGCAGACCAACCGCCATCGCTCCCACTCCAAAAGTGGATTGGACACCAGTCAGGACAGGCCCGAGCGATGTTGCTCCGACGCGCATCGAGGGTGAGATCGTGAGGACAGCAACCAGCGCCATCACGGTCGACAGTGTGGAAACGCGCCGTGGCTTCACACCAGTCGACGAAGATACGCCTTCGGGTCTGGCGGTCATGTCGCGCTCAGAAGAACTCATACATCCAGGGTCGCATTGTGCGTTGTGGGCGCGCAAACTTGCCCGCGATTGCTTGGTCACAGTCGCACCCTTAAAGTTCAGCGTGCGCACAATCAGGTCACGCCTGCACCCGCACTGTCCGTTTGTGCTCCACCTTGTGTTCCACCTCGATTCCCCTGCGTCACGGGCTACAGTTTGCCTATGACCCACAGCGTTTCACCCTCTGATCGCACGCCCGGAGCAGATTCCATATGGTGGCACGTGTACCCGCTGGGAGCGTGTGGCGCGCCGATTCGCGACGGTGATCGGACAGAAACCCCGCGCCTGCGAATGTTGATCAACTGGTTGGATTATGCCACCGAGCTTGGTGCGACGGGACTGCTACTCGGCCCGATCTTTGATTCGGCGACGCACGGATACGACACGCTCGACTATTTCCGTATCGATCCGCGTCTGGGCAGTGTCGAAGACTTCGACGCGCTGGTTGAGGCATGCCATGCTCACGGAATGAACATCATGCTCGATGGCGTATTTTCGCACGTCAGCGACCAGTATCAGCCTCTGCGCGCGGTTCTTGAAGCCGGCAAGGATCCCGTTTTCGGAACGCCCAATTCCCCTGATGCTCCCCTATTCCACATTGATTGGGAGTCCGACGGTGGCCCCTACCCCTGGTTCTTTGAAGGGAACCAGGACCTCGTGCGCTTCGACCACACGAACGCGTGCGTCAAGGATTTTGTTCAGCAGGTAATGGAGTATTGGTGTGCCCGTGGCATCGATGGGTGGCGACTTGATGCAGCATATTCCGTTCCAACTGAGTTCTGGGCAGACGTGTGCGACCGAGTCCGGGCCTCGCACCCCGATACTTTCTTCCTCGGCGAAGTCATTCACGGTGACTACCCCGCGTTCGTTGGGGATGCCCACGTTGATACGGTCACGCAGTACGAATTGTGGAAGGCAATGTGGTCGTCGATCACGGATAAGAATTTCTTTGAGCTCGATTGGACGCTGAAACGCCACGGCGAATTCTTAGAGACGTTCGTTCCGCAGACGTTCGTGGGCAATCATGACACGACGCGCATCTCGTCTCTGCTTGGCGCCGATGGCGGACTGGTGGCGCAGGCGATCATCATGACGCTGGGTGGTACACCGTCGATCTACTACGGCGATGAGCAGGGCTTCACGGGGGTGAAAGAAGACCGCCAGTTCGGCGATGACGCGGTGCGTCCTCCCCTGCCCGCATCTCCCGGCGAATTGCTAGGGTTTGGGCACACAACCTACCAGGCATTGAGGTCGCTGGTCTGGCTACGTAGAAAGCGTCCGTGGCTGACCCGTGCACTCACAACAACCGTCGCTGTCGCTAACACGAGCTACTCCTACCGCTCATGCGCCCCAGGCGATGATTCCACCTTCGTGGATGTCCATTTGTCAATCGACGAGGCCGGAACCGCTCACGCCCTCATCCTGGACGAGGCCGGGCACACACTCTGGCAGAAATAGCTGTTCTTAGTCCCAAGGATTGACGAGCTCTACACCAGCCCCCTGAAAATCCTTGGCGTTCGAAGTTGCAAGAACTGCCACACGCGTCACGCACATAGACACAATCTGGCGTCAAGAACACTAATCGGTCGCCCCAGCGTGTTCCGACGCGTGACAACATGGAAGTACTCGGTCGTAGCTGCCGAATTGAAGTTAAAGACCAGATGAGATCTGCTGGCGAGACAATCAAGAGCACTCACAATGCTGGATGTGGCCGAAAAATGACATCGCTTTCAACGCTGGATATTGTCGCAACGATAATTAGCAGAAAGAACGATAATCAGCAGAAAGATTCCGGGGAAGACCGAGGCCATTCGTTGGATCATGATGTCTCCTCTCAACAACGTTCTGAAGCGGAGAGGTGGTTCGCATCAGTATCTCGGAAGGTAGCCTTATGAGGGAAGTCCCGTCCAATTCGTGAGGTGATCCGATGCAACGCTCGCAGGCCCTTGACCTGTCCGCGCGTTTCGCTGATCTACTGCCACTTTTGCTTCGAGATTATGCGACTTCCACTGACGCGGACACACCTGCTGGCGCCGACGGTAGCAATACTGGTGTCTTCTCGCGCAATATTGTGTGGGCGACCCAAGACTATGAGGATCTGGGAATCCATGCTGATCAGCAGATCACCCTTGATGTTTTGAACGCGAATCCTGGCTTGATTACTCCGCGCACAACGAAGGCGCGTGACGCTCAGGCTGTTCGGACGAAAGAACGCGCTGAGATTTTCACTCCGGCGTGGCTGGTGAACTTTCAAAATGATGTCGTGGATCATGCGTGGTCTGGAGTCCACGAGCCTTGTGATGATGCGATCCTGGATGCGTCTGCCAGCATATTGCGTCCGCTCCGACCAACGCTCCCCGCCTTCGATGACGTGTCTGGCAAAGCGTGGGAAAACTACGTGGATCGTCGGGTACTTGAAATCGCGTGTGGCGAGGCTCCGTATTTGACCAGCCGGTATGACGCTACGACGGGCGAACCGATTGGCCTTGGTGGGCGCGTTGGGTTTTTAGACCGCAAGTTGGCAGCTATTCCCGTTTCATTGGGTGACGAGGCCGCAACGCTTAATTGGGCGTTGCGCGCATTGAGGGCGAGCTTCGGATTCGAGCTTCAGGGCGATTCTTTGTTGCTTGCGCGCCTGAATCTTCTGGCTTCGTTTGATGAAGCAACATCGGCTCTGCTTGGGCGTTCTCTTGTCACAGACGAACTGACCGAAGTAGCTCATGCAATTGCCCGAAACGTCTGGCAGATGGATGGGCTGACGTTGAAGTCTCCGTCTGGGGCGGATGTTGTTCTTCCTGTTGACTCCTTTGACGTTACGGTCGCCAATCCGCCGTATCAGAAGGCGATGGCTGACACTAGCGATCGTCAGATTTACCCGGACTTCATGGATTTTGCGTTTAGGGTGTCTCCTCTGGCGTGTTTCGTAACGCCGGCTCGCTTCTTATTTAATGCTGGGAAGACTTCGAAGAAGTGGAATCGTCAGGTTCTTTCAGACCCGCATGTGAGCGTGTCTTTGTTTGAGGCGGATAGTCGACGCGTTTTTCCTGCTGCTGAAGTGAAGGGCGGGATCGCTGTCACTCTGCGGGATACGAACGTTTCTTTGCCCCCGATCGGCTCGTTCATTCCTGACCGTGAGTTGCGTTCGATTGTTGCTCGAGTTCATGCGGTCGCTGACAGTTTTCTTGATCAGATTGTGTTTGCTCCCGAGAGCTACCGGTTCACTTTGGTGTTGTATGTCGAGCATCCGCAGGCGATTGAACGTGTTTCTGCGGGGCATTCGTTTGATATGACGACGAATTGTTTCGATGTGTTGCCTGAGGTTTTTCACGATGTTGCCCACAGAGGAATGATCGGAGTGCTTGGCCGGCAGAATAATCGCCGACTTGTGAAGTTTATTGATCGTCGTTACGTGCGCGATCATCCAAATTTGGATGCGTGGAAAGTTGCGCTGGCGAAGTCGAATGGCGCGGGCAAGTTGGGTGAGGTTCTTGCTCCTCCTGTTCTGTTGCCCCCTGGTTTCGCTCATACGCAGTCATTCATTTCTATCGGCGCGTTTGGGACGCGTAAGGAAGCTGAAGAACTAGCGACGTTTTTGCATACGAAGTTCGCGAGGCTTCTTCTTGGGTCTTTGAAGGTGACGCAGGATAACAAGCGCGCGGTGTGGGCGAATGTGCCGAACTTGGTGAGCAAGGCTCCAGCTGATTTGAGCATCGATTGGGGGTCTTTAGTTCCAGTGATTGATTCGCAGTTGGCTGATTTCTTTGGGCTGTCTCAAGCTGAAAAGGCTTTCGTGAACGAGCGGGCTCAGGAGATGCCTGTTCGTACTTTGGTATGTGGGGGCTTACGCGAATGAATATCTGAATTTTGCGTTGCTTCTCACTATGATTCGCCGCGCTAAAGCTCCTGTCGCATTGTCTCTCTGGCACACCGTGGCCTCGTTGGCTCAGTACAATGACGGCGGTAAGGAGATGCCTTGTCATGACGACATTCGACGTATCAAGGTCTGTACGTTCACCATCCCTGGTGACGACGTCAGCCACGATGGGTTTCGAGCCTCATCAGTCCTCCTGAGGTGCTCTCCATTCGTACACTGCTCACCTTGAGAAAAGCTCGTAGAGCTCACCTCAGGTGGTGAATATTCCGAGCCTCCCCGTTTTCTCGACGTCGCAATCAATGTAGCAGTTGTAGAACAACGGCAGCTGATCCAGCAACCTCAGCAATGGTCTGTGTTGTCGAGACAACCGCATCACGAAGCATTACTCCCAGCGTTTCCACTTGTTCGAACGGATCTTTGTCCGCATTTGGCCACGTGTACGGGTCGTCACAGACCAGAGCTCAATCAATAAAGTCGACTTCATGATTACCCGGAAGAGCGATCGCTTGATATGGAGCTGAGTCAACCAAACCTATCGCCCGTTCGAGAACCTCAAGCGACTGCAGACCACCATCAATGTAGTCACCCAAGAAGAACAACTGGTCGTCAGCACCCAAGCCAATACGCGCAGGAGGATCTTCTAATGCATCGAGATGCCCGTGAATATCGGACATCACATATCTGATTCCCTTCGCCGCTCCTCACACGAGTCACAATCTCATGATGCTTAGCGCCTACCTTCTTAGGCTAACGACAACCATGTAGCAACCGATTGGCAAGACGTGAAGAGGCGTGGCAACAACCTACAGAAATACGCACGCAATAACCCAGGCGACTGACTACACCGTCATTGAACGCGTAATGCCTATACACTTATTCCTCCAAGGACGCGCAGTCGCATAAAGATCTACTTTGGCGAAGCGTAAGGCTTCAAAACATCTGATCAAGAACGCAGATGCGCGGTTGAAGCCGCGTAGTCACACACTGAAATGTAGCGATCGCGGACTTCATCCCAAGACAAGTGCCCCTGGGGATTCACCGTTGCCAAAACTGACGGCTGTTGATCACGCGCCACGATGACCACGTCACCCGTCGTAATCGCAGACAACGCTTGAATACAGGCCCCTCGTGCTGTCGCTTCAGGCTCACGAATCACATCGATAGACCGCCCCAGCAGATCAGCGATGATCTGCGTATAGGCAGCCGATCGTGCACCACCGCCTACAGCAATCGCACGCCCATCGGTAGACACACCAGACTGATGAATCGCATCCAAGCCTCGCAGTAGTCCAGCAATAACCCCAACGAAGATCGCCTCCGCAAACCGCTCACGAGTCATATCACTGGTTAAACCAGCAATCACACCAGTCGTACCCGGATACGCTGGCGAACGCTCCCCATCAAGGTACGCAGCAAAAACAGGGAACGGATCATGGGAGCGATACGCATCCAATGCCAGCTGATCAAGTTCCTGCACAGAAACTCCCAGCAGACGCGCAGCCCAATCCGTTACCTTCGTGCAGTTCAACGTGCATGCCAGAGGCAAGTAGCCACCCACAACGTTCGCAACACCATCCACGATTCCAGATGTAACGGGAACGCTACTGGACGTGTACACAACGCCACTGGTGCCCAAGCTGAAAACTACGTCACCGTCATTGATTCCAAGTCCCAGAGCAGCCATATGTTGGTCACCACCACCGACGGTTACAACCGCATCAGTGGGTAGCCCCAGCAAGTTGGCAACGTCAGGAAGGACGGTTCCAGCCACATCATTGGGCTGACCGACCCGCGGGAACAATGATTCCCACGTCAACACGTCGCCGAAGCATCCGCGTAGCAATTCGAAATCATAGGAATTCGACTGCGAATTAAAGTAGCCGGTGCCAGAAGCTTCCGAACGATCTGTGACTGCTTCACCCGTCAGCTTGAAAACCAAGTAATCGTGAGGCAACAGAATACGGTGTAGGCGTGCAATCGTGGCCGGCTCATTCTCAATAAGCCATGCGAGCTTACCGATCGTGAAGGCAGCAGTCGGGACAGAACCAACCCTCTGCGCCCAATAGTCGGCGCCAAATCGAGTAATAAGCGCATCAATCTGAGGCGCTGATGTTGTGTCATTCCACAACTTCACAGGACGAATCACATGGTTGTCCCCATCCAGCGGAACAAGACCATGACACTGACCGCTGACACCAATCGCACGAACAGCCTGCAGATCAATATCAGCTTTCATCAGATGGAAAGCCTGAACAAGCGCCTCCCACCAGTCATCGGCATTCTGTTCTGAAACAGGCGGAGTCGTAGACGCCAACGGCAGGCGTTGTCGCGCTACAACTTCAAAATCCTCAACGCGTCGGGCTTCAACCGTGCACGACTGCGTAGAAAGATCAATGCCGATGACCAGGCGATCGTTAGTCATTTCGATTCCTGCTGGCGTAGAATCTCTTCAGCACTCTTGCCCACAAATCCCGCGGGATGGAGCGACAAGGACTCGGAAACATCCCATTCATTCAGCTTCATCATGGTACGAACAAGCGCGTCGCCCCACACTGCGGCAAGCAACGTTGACCCCATTGCAATCACATTTTCGGGGTCTCCGCCTTCATCAGTGTGAAGGTGAACAAACACATCACACAAAGAGGCAAAGGTCGATTCGGGGTGCTCCCCTAGTCCAATGAGCTTCGTTCCCTTGTCGTGGACCAGCTTGCACAGATTATTGATTTCATCGGACTCGCCGCCCTTCGAAATCGCGATCAGCACGTCCGTGGGTTCAATGGCGCCCATTGTGCCGTGCAAAGCATCCATGGCGTGAACGAACAAGCCGGGCTTGCAGGTGACGGACAAGAGGTGGGCCAGGCGTCGTGCAATCGTGGACGAGGTTCCGCTACCGGTTACGATAACCTTTCCAGTGCACTCTGCGAGCAGGTGGACTGTTTCGACGAAAGAATCTGTGAATTGGTCGGCAACCTTGCCGATAGCGCTCAGCTCGCTACTCGCTTCGTTGCGTCCAAAGACGATAAGCTCTTCGTCAGTCATTGAAACGGTCAGGGTCATTGTTTATTCACCTTCAGCTAAATATACGTGTGAGGTTTGGTTCGTAGCGTCGTCATCGCTTTCGTGCCATGCCAACGTACGAAGTGTTGCGATATCCAGTTCCGCAGCATCCAGAGGACCGGCCACAACCTGTCCCCCAACAAAGACGAGCACGCGATCTGCAACGTCCAAGATCTCTTCTTCTTCGGAAGAAACCATGACGACCGTGCGATCGTCTTCGTGGGCAAGTTTCCGCAAAAGAGTATGGATATCGGACTTTGCGCCGATATCAACGCCTTTACTGGGCTCATCGAGCAACAGGATCTCCGGATCCTGCATCAATGCGCGGGCAATAATCACCTTCTGCTGGTTGCCACCAGACAAGGAAGTAATCGGCGACTGCGGGTCACCTTTAATACCTGTTGATTCAAGTAGCTCGTCCGTGGATTCAACCAGCTTCTTGTTGTTCAGGTATGAGAAAGAGGAGAACTTCTTAAGAACCGGAAGCGAAGCGTTCAAATAGCTGTTCATTTGGGGAACAATGCCATCTTGCTTGCGTTCTTCGGTCAAGAATGCGATTCGATGCTTCATCGATTCACGTGGAGTCTTCGGCAGAAAACGCTCACCATCGGGCATCACAATCGCACCGGATGTAGCCGGATCAATACCTGCGATTGCACGCAGGCACTCTGAGCGTCCAGAACCGCCAAGGCCGTAGATGCCGAGGATCTCCGAAGAACGTGCTTCGAAGGAAACACCGTTCAACAGGTGTCCTTTGAGGTTTTCAACCGTCATCTTAACGGGATGATCGCTGGTCTTTTCACGCTGAACTTCGACACGCTCTGCGTGATCTGCGCCAGCAATTGCGGCAACAACAGCGTGACGATCAATGCTCTCAACTGAGGAGTCAAGCAGAACTTTGCCGTTCATTAAGGCAACGATACGATCTGCAACTCCGTAGAGTTCGTCAAGCTTGTGGTTGATTATCAATACACCAATGCCACGTTCACTTGCGATCTTGCGGATATAAGCCAAGAGCTCCGTAACCTGGTCACCTTCAAGTGCCGTCGTCGGCTCGTCAAGCAGCAGGTACTTTGTTTCACGACTTGAGGCAATCGCAATTTCTAATAGCTGACGAACTGCGACCGGGTAGGAACCAACCAAACGATCCACGTCAACGTCGATGCCGAACTCATCTACGAGTTCTTGAGCACCCTTCTTCATCTTTGCCTGGTCGAGAGAAAATGGGGCGCGACGAGGCTCACGCCCAAGCCATACGTTCTGGGCAACCGTCAGGTTAGGAAGCAGTGACAGTTCCTGGTAGACGGTCGAGACGCCTGAATCAATGGCTTCCGAGGGGGAAGCAAAATCAACGCGTTGCCCGTTGATACGAAGCGTGCCACCAGACTGCTTGTGCGCTCCAGACAAAACTTTCAAGAGCGTCGACTTGCCTGCACCGTTATGGCCAACAAGGCCGACAATCTCACCGGGGTGCAATGTGAGGGACACACCCAGGAGCACAGGTACCCCAGAATAGTCCTTTGTGATTTCACTAGCCTCGAAGCTTCCAGCGCCCCTGGGCATGTCCTTCATTGCCATGTTGTTCAGCCAACCTCTCCAGCTGCAGGGGTTTCACCATTGCGGAACATCTTCAGCGGACGGAGAATCTCGGACTCAACCGTCTCGCCCTTCACGTATGCAGCGATCTGCTCAACAACGCGCTTACCGTAGTCAGCAGGTTCCTGTGCCACACATGCCGGGTATGCATCGGTGGTCGTGATTTCAGGTGCGCAGAAGCCGTAGACCTTCACGTCGCGACCCGAAGCCTTGACGGCTTCAATCGCGCCCTGTGCTGCCGGGCCAGTCGAAGCGAAGATGACATTCATATCCGGGTTGCCCTGTAGCATTGCTGCGGTGACGTCCAGGGAGTCGGTGACCTTCACGTTGCCGTCAACAGTGGCAACGACCTTTGCGTTCGGGTTCTCGGCGATCGCTTCCTGGAAGCCTTCGTCACGAATAACAACCGGAACCTCATCGGGTTCGGTGACCAGACCAATGTTCAGAGCAGTGTCGGTGCCCATGTCTTCAAGGACAACCTTTGCGGTGTCAATGCCCCCCTGCTTGTTATCTGCACCCAGGTACTGGATGACCGTTGCGTTCTGTGCCTTCAGAGCATCTTCGTTAACAATAATGTTGACGGTGAATACGGGGACACCAGCGTCATTCGCGGCGCGAACAATTGCTGCTGCCGGCTCGGACTTCACGGGGTTCAGTGCCAGCGCACACGGCTTCTTCTGCAGTGCAGCTTCTGCCTGAGCGAGCTGCTGCGCATCGTCGTCGTCTGCAATCTGAACTTCAGCAGTGAAGCCGTTGTCAGTTCCAGCGGTTTCAAACCCTTCCTTCATTGCAACGTAGTAAGGGTTGGTCTGGTTCGGAAGCAGAACTGCAATCGTCGGATTGTCTGACGAGCACGATTCCGGCAGAGTTGCCGATGCACCCGAGCCTGCTGCATTGCCACTGGCTGGGGTGTTGCTCCCCGTGCCCGTATCGATACCACCACATGCGCCAAGAGTGAGTACTGCTGCAGTGACAACTGCGGTAGTACCAAGCTTCTTGCGAATAGACATCATTGTCCTCCTTGTTGTGTTCTCTGCGTGAAGAGACGTTCTGTTATTTCAGCCGATTGCTGAAACAAGTCAGTGGGATGGGGTCGGCTGAGAAGTATCAGCCTTTGAGCTTTCTTTTCTTAGTTTTAAGCGAGAAGTCAGGGTGTTCAGGCCAGCCTTGTTGGTATCAAGCAGGACACCACCAAGAATGATCACGCCGATGACGAGTGGCTGCCAGTAAGAGTCGACGCCGATAACGTTCATGCCGTTCGAAACGGTAGCGATCAAAAGCGCACCGATGAATGCACCGAGAATCGTGCCGACGCCGCCGAAGAGGCTGACGCCACCAACAACTGCCGATGCAATCGAGTAGAACTGCTCGGTGCCCGAGCCTGCTGTCGGATACCCAACCATCAAACGAGAAGCCGTAATGATGCCACCAAATGCTGCGCACACACCGGAGATGACGTAGACCAGAATCGTGGTCTTCGCGATATTGATGCCGGCAAGACGTGCAGTTTCACGGTTGCCACCAACTGCGTAGATGTGAAGACCTGTTGCGGTGTGACGCAAGAAGTAGCTGATAACCAGTGCCGCGATAATGACCATGATGATCGGGACCGGGACGGAGAAGATCTTGCCACGACCGAAGACCGCGAAGAGCGGCTCGGTAATGGTCACCGACTTGGCCTGAGTCAGAATGTTCGGGATTGACGCAGAAATACCGAAGGTTGCGAAGGTGACGATGAACGGCGGGAGCTTTCCGTAGTGGACCATGACACCGTTGAAGACACCGACTGCGATGCCCACAACGATGGCGACGAGGGCTCCGGCCCACCATGGCGCACCGGCGTGCATTGCAATTGCTGCAATAACACCGGTCAAAGCAATGTTCGAACCAACCGACAAGTCGATGCCACCGGTAAGAAGCACGCATGCCTGACCGATAGCAAGGAATGTAACCACAGAGCCGTTAAGAAGCAACACTGAAAGGTTGCTAGCGGTACGAAACTCCGGTGAAAGAATCCCCATCACTGCTGCTACCAAAATAACAACAACGAAAACGCCAAGTTCCTGAGGCATTCGTCTTCTTCGAGGCGACATAACTTCCCTTTGCTCACTTGAGCACCGCGTTGTGCTCGAATACGGTTAAATTAACACCAATCATATGAGTACGCAACTACCTAAACGGCGCTCAAATGAGCGCTACATGATAATACTGGTAGTAATATCAAGGCGATTCGGAGTCCTCCCTCGCTTGAGCATTATGGAGTTGCAACATGTACACCCCCAGTCAGCCTCGCCAAGGATCTACCGAGCTCACTCAATCTGAACTCATGGAAGCAATCGCGCGCCGCTTCTACTTTGACGATGTCAGTAAAATGCAGATCGGAAATGAGTTTGGCATTTCGCGTTTTCGCGTTGCCCGCCTGCTCGAAAAAGCCCGCGCCATTGGCATGGTCAGAATCGAAATCTCAAACGTTGGCGTCAACATTGATGAGCTAGCTCAGCTTCTTGCTCGCCATCTCCATCTTGACCATGTCTGTCTTGTTGAAGCTAACCGAAATGTTGTAACCGAAAGAGATACTCTGGCGCGTCAAGCAGCCAAGTATCTCTCCACAAATATTCGACCGAACGACCGCATCGGTTTCTCTTGGGGTCGTACTTTGATGCCTATCGCCCGTTATCTTGGGCCTCTTCCCCCATCAGAGTTTGTTCAAATTACAGGAGTAATTGGTGACGATCCTTCAAAGTCTCCAATCACTTTGATCGGACAGATCAGTCAGCAATCTGGCGTTGAAGGGCGAATGCTTATCGCTCCCCTGTTCAGTTCTTCAGCTGAAACGGCGAAGGTTCAGAGGAAAGAACCAGCTGTTGCTCGCATCCTTGAGCTCTTCGATGACATTGACATCGCAGTCTTATCTGTCGGCGCTTGGGATTCTCGCGTCACCCAGCTTGAGCAAGTGCTTCCTCAGAGCGACATTGAAGTCTTGGATCAGCGTGGTGCGGTGGCCGATTCCACTGGCGTTTTCTTTGATGCCGACGGCAACTACCTCAATCTCTCCCTGAACGATCGCCGTATTTCCATAACCGTCGAGCAAATCTTGAAGGTCCCTAACGTCCTGATGGTTGCTGGCGGAACACAAAAGACAGAAGCAATCCACGCCGTGTGTCGTTCAGGGATCCCAACTGCTCTTGTTACTACCACGGAAGTTGCGCAAAAACTCCTTACTCTCCCCGCGATTTCGAAGGGCAAGTATCGCTGACTCCCAGCCAAAACAAAACCCGGACTGCGAAGTAGTCCGACTGGTTGTTGCCTTCACGTTGAAAGGGATACGGAAGTGTAGGTGGGTGCATTTAGGCACTAGGTGGGTGCACGACCGCCAGAGGTGGGTGCAAAACCAAACAGGTGGGTGCAAAACATCCCAACCGACTATAGAGCTATCGTGTTCTATGAGATTAGTTGAACGACATTTATTGGGTTCAGCTCAGGTCAGAAAAGAAAATCTTGAACCTGCACTCCTTCGGGCTTCCTTGGAACACCGCTGTCCGAACCTTTCTGCCCGTAGCCTATTTCCAGAAAAATCTCCGGGGAAGATAGGGCTTGAGCCAGCAGATTCTGCCTCCACAGGCCAACAGCCTTAGCAACCGATCGCGCCTGGCAGTTAATTGATTTGTTCGGATTAAACTCGATGTCAGTAAAGGCATCATACTTGACGACTGCTGAAAGCAAATCAGGTTTACGAATCAGAGCAGATGCGTATAACCAGTCGTAAAAGTAAGTTTTTGGCTCTAACGGGAAATCCCGCGAGAAAAAACGAAAGCCGATCAATTGACCACTATCCTTCAAGCGGGGATCGCTTTTTGACTCACGGCTTGAGACCTCAAATAAGTCAGCAAAAGGCCCACCTCGTAAAAATACCTTCGAAGCTTGAAATGCCGATTCAACTGAATACTCGCCGTAGCCTGGATGATGGATCCTTAGATTAAATGCGCTCAATTCAACACCCAGGCTGTCAGGACTTTTAGATGAGACTTCCAAAACCGCATGATCTGGTTCCAACAGATGAAAAGAATCATGCAGGCTAGCAATCGAACGCTGCTTTTGTTGTATCGAAAAACCGGGGTGGAACGTAAATTCAGTCTCCCGCTCATCAACGTACGGCAGGCGGTCCAAAACAAGAAAGACTGGTCTCTTAGCCATGCAAATCCCCCGCAGCGTCCACCCATGCTCGCCAATAACTGGGGTACTTAAATACATTTAAAGATGAATCATTGTTGACTTCCCACTTGGCGTAGACATTCCTGTGTATTCCGGATTGCAACAAAGATTGCTTTGTTTCATAATCATTAACAACTACGAAGGACACTTTTTCCCATGGAATCGTAGCAGCAATCTGGATTTCTGCTTGTGGGTTCGTAGTTAGAAAATCTGGTAAGTCTTCGCTCTGTCGAGAGAATACAACCCCAGATCTTGTGGTCATCTCTTCAACAAACAACTTTTCGTCCACAGTCCCATCCCTCCTATGTTTTCGTACATTCGGCCACGAGTCTGTAACTGTTATCCATGCCGAAGGCACCGATGACGAAAAGCGCTTTTCTGCTGAAGCGCATATTCAACCTGAATCCGGGTATGTCGCAGTTGATACCCCAAATCTATGAGGGAGACATAGTTGAGGTAGAGGATCCGCGCGCTGGAGTGGATCGTCGGATCGTCAACGAAGTCCGGATTCATGATCCCAAGAGCGCAAGGTTTCGCAATATGCGATATACCGAGATCAAATTCGGAAAGGCACCTTCGCCACGGATCCCGCCAGTCAGACGTTTAACAATTGAGAAGTTCCATCCTCGAGTCTCCGAGGTCTTCCAGGTAAAACCAGCCTGGCTGTGGCGAGGGGCGTCGTACTCTTCAACAGCACACGAACCGGCTGGCAGGTCGGACACCTGCTGTGCGTCCATCTCAACTGCGCCGATTTTGTCGCGGATGCCACCGCTAAGTGTTGCTGCGACAGCTGGTTGCGGAGCGATAAAGCCTGGTGCAATTCCAAGCGTGCTTCCTATCAAAGTTGCGACTGTCAAAGTGCAGTTTTTATCCACAGAAGCCTTCCAGCCTGACGGCACGCTACTTGGATCAACCTCACACTTAGTGTCTGCTGGCAGGTCGCCGGGCTTCAAAGGAATCTCAGTCTTGTCATTTACCTTGCCAGTGGTATTAGGGTATTCAGGCTGATACTTATCCGAGTCCTTGCCATTATCAGCAGGGTCAGGTTCTCCGACGATAACGGTTACTTCAACCTTGTCGGTCGAACCATCCGGGTATGTTACAACTACTGGAACCGTGATCTTGTCGCCCGGCTTCGCACCTGGGTCTGCTGAAGCTTTGGTTGAGTCCGGGGTTTATGCCGCCAGGGTGACGGTGTCTTTCATTATGGCCTCGAACTCGATGGGAGTCAGTTTCCCGAGTCGGCGTTGACGTCTCTTGCGGTGGTAGATCCCTTCGATCCATTGCACAATCGCGAGACGCAGTTCGAGCCGGCTGGGCCAGCGCTGTCGGTCGAGGACGTTCTTCTGCAGCAGACTGAAGAAGCTCTCCATCGCGACGTTATCACCGCATGCGCCGACGCGTCCCATCGAGCCGGTCAGGCCGTGTCGCTTCAAGGCCTTGCGGAATTTCCGGGATCGGAATTGAGATCCGCGGTCGGAGTGCACGATGACGCCTTCCCGTTTGCCCTGGGGCGCGACAGCCATCTCCAGCGCATGCACGGCCAGGTGGGCCTTCATCCTCGAGTCGATCGAGTAACCGACGATCTTGTTGTTCCAGACGTCCTTGATCGCACAGAGATACAGCTTCCCCTCCGACGTCCAATGTTCCGTTATGTCCGTCAGCCACAGCCGGTTTGGGCCCTCAGCCGTGAACTGACGGTTGACGAGATCGTCGTGCACGGGCGGACCCGCTTTCCGATACCGACGTTCGCGGGTCGTGATCGTCGAGCAGATTCCCGCGACATGACACAGCCGCCACACACGCCGATCGCTGAGCTGGTAGCTGAGGTCGGCGATGTCGTCGGCGAGGACCCGGTAGCCGCCCTCAGAGGCATCCTCGTGCAGCTGGCGCAGCACCCCGATCAGATGCACCTCCTCGGCCTCACGCGCCGAGACAGGCGCTTTGAGCCACTTGTAATACGCCTGCTCGGCGAACCCCCGCACCCGGCACGCCACCGCGACCGGCACCCTAACAGGGGCGTCGGCCACGGCCATCTCACGGACGAGCGGGAACAGTATTTTGTGGGCGTGATATGCGCCTGCGACAGATATGCCACAGCCCGCCGGAGCACCTCGTTCTCCATCTCCAACTCCCGGATCCGCCGCGCAGCCACTGCCATTTCGCGACGCTCGTCCGGATCAGACGACGGAGTCATCCCATGCGAACGGAACCGGTCGTCTCGCACCCATGTCTGTAGCGCGGTCTTCGAGATACCCAGATCCCTACACACCTGCTTCTGAGACATGCCCGATGCGACCATCGCCACGGCATCTCGCTTGAACTCATCAGAAAACTTCTTCGGCACGATTGCCATCCTTCCAGCACGACCCCTACCCGGGAATCATGAGGTCATGGACTCAACCAAAGCTTCAGCAGACTCCATCATTCATGCCAACAATCTATTTCGCGCTCAAACTAAATGAGGCACCACACCGCCTTCGCGCTCAAAATACATAAGGTACGTTGCGGGAGGGTAATTTTGTACCGGGAGGGTGAAAATGCCACCCCTCACCTCCTCACTTCATAAACGCCCAAACCAAATCACCCCCCAGCAACCACAGCGCCCCCTCGATCCAAATCGCCCTCCAAGGACCAAAACGCCCACCGCAAGCAACCCGGTACTTTTACCGACAAGCAAAGCGCGCCACCCACTAAGTTATTTCATGTTTTTTATGTTTTTCTCATGCTGACCTCAACGTTCAAATAACCAATTGATAAAAATAAAACTGAGGATTATCGCGTAAAGTAAGGTACACCTTACTCATCTACAGCGGATAGCTGGTGCTCCTGGTCGCGCAATGATTTTAGGAAATAAAGAAAGGGTAATAAAGATATGACCGATTTAGATATTGAGGGCGCGGTAGCAGCGCTCAGTTCGTGGCAAGAAGAAACCTATTTGTGGTTGCATCAAAACCCCGAGCTTTCTATGGCAGAGACCGAAACCTGCGATTTTATTGACAAACAGCTAAAAGACTTTGGGTACGTAACCCAGAGAATCGGTGGCGGTGTTGTGGGTGTACTTAAGAACGGCGAGGGCAAAACCACGCTGTTCCGCGCCGACATTGATGCTTTGCCGGTGAAAGAGGACACCGGGTTTTCCTACGCCTCTACGGTGACGCGTCGGGATGCTCAGGGAAATGAAGTCCCGGTTATGCACGCCTGCGGACATGACTTTCACGTCACCGCCGGGCTGGGTGCTGCCCGGATACTTTCCGAAAACCGGCAGGCGTGGAGCGGCACCCATATCGCCCTCTTCCAGCCTGGCGAAGAAACCGCCGAGGGCGCAAAGTCCATGGTTGCAGACGGTTTGGTTGACAAAATTCCGCACCCCGAGGTGGCCTTAGCACAGCACGTGCTCGCCGGACCCATGGCTTCCGGCTCAGTCGGCACCCATTCCGGCGCCATTCTCTCGACCGGCGCCTCCTTGAAAATTATTGTGCATGGCAAAGGTTCGCACGGCTCCATGCCCCACATGGGAGTAGATCCCGTGGTGCTCGCCTCTGCAATAGTGATGCGGCTGCAAACCATTGTTTCCCGCGAAATCAACCCCTTCAAGATGGCAGTAGTGACCGTGGGGTCGCTACAGGCCGGTTCCAAGTCGAATATCATTCCTGACCGCGCCACTTTACTATTGAATATCCGCGCCTACGACATGGAGGTGCGCGAACACCTATTGGAAGCAATAAAACGGATGGTGAACGCTGAATGCAAAGCAGCCGGAGCCCCCGCGCCTGCCGAGTTTGAGCTTTACGACTCCTATCCCCTGACCAATAATGATGCCGAAACCACCCAGAAGGTGACTGACGCGTTTATGGCACATTTCGGGTCAGATCGCGTCTGTGATTGCGGCGAAGTATCGGCCTCGGAAGATTTCAGTACCATCCCTGATGCCTTCGGGATTCCCTATACCTACTGGGGTTTAGGTGGCTTCAATGAGGGCGACCCCAAGTATCCCAACCACAACCCCAAGTTTGGGCCGGTTATGCAGCCCACGCTAGCCACCGGCACCGAAGCGATTTTGGCTGCGGTAATGGCCTGGTTGAAGAAGTAAAGAAGAAATCGAAACGCACATCGAAGAGATTATTGAGTCTTTCCTCAGCGACCCTGAAATGCTGGCCTCACTAGCAGTAGACATGGCAGGCCATTACAGGAAAGCACACGGCCAAGGAAATGAAATCCTCAAAGCCCTAGAAACCCACCGCAAAGATGTAGAAATCCAACTCGCCAACTTCGTCAAAGCAATATCCCAAGGCCTCTTCAATGACACCACTGCCGAAGCCATGCCTACTCTGGAAGAACAAAAATGCGATCTCAATCGCACCATCCAAACAGAAAACGTCAAAACCGCCCTCTTTGAGGATGAAGCTTCCATTAGCTCGTTCTACAAGCGCTTCGCACAAGCGACCATCAACACGCCCGAGACACGCAATCAGCTCTTCGAATACTTCGTGGATAAGGTATTCATCGGGCGCGAGCAGATCGTCATCGCGTCCTATTTCCATGACAGCGCAGCGCCCATCGAGTTCGAGGACCTAGAAGAAGCGCTGACCAGCGGACACAGAGCGGGGGAACTGCGAACCTACGCCCGAAAGCGAGAGTTCGACAGTTCCCCCTCAGGTGGAGCTAAGGGGATTCGAACCCCTGACCTCTTCCATGCCATGGAAGCGCGCTACCAACTGCGCCATAGCCCCGTATTCAGTTCATCGCACTTGCGACCCGTTAAGCATAACGGAACGCCAGCCGGTTCGTAAAATCGAAACCCCGTGCAGGCCATCACACCAGCCGCGATCACAGGATCCACGCGACAAGCAGATGCGCGATGCTTACGCGCCCAACACATCCTCGCGGTATCCAATATTGTGTGCAGCCAAACGGAAAGACGGAGCACCCGACGCACCGGAACCTCCCCCACCCACGCGAACAAGCTCTGACCAGTGACAATTATCCAAGCCACGCATCGCATCAAATTCAAGCGGGTTCAAGCCCATGCAGGTAATTAGACCGCGCAAAATTGCTGCACCGTGAGCAACCACAATGACAGTCGCATCCGAAGGAGCCTGGCGAGCCGCCTCAAAAGTAGCATCCCGCACGCGCGCCCCCACAACATCCGATGGCTCAATTGACGCCTCGCCACTCTCGCCCGTCTGACGCCACGCATCCACCAAATCCGGATACTTTTCGCGAGCCTCCGGCAGGGTTAGTCCCTCAAACAGGCCGTAGTTGCGCTCAATCAGGCGCTCATCCACGATCGGCCCTTCAACATCGCCGCCCTGGGCACGAAACACTCCAGCCATCAGCTCAGCAGTTTCCGAGGCCCGCGACAGAGGCGAACAAACAATCACAACCTTATTCGAGGTCTGGGAAGCAACACTCACACCAACCTGAGCACTCCGTGACAGGACACGCTTCGCTAGAACCTCGCCAGCGCGCTCAGCCTGCTTACGACCACAAGTATTCAACGGACGATCAATCACGCCCTGGAAACGCCGCTCAACGTTATAGTCCGTCTGTCCGTGACGCACGAACACAATACGGTTCGCGCCGTCATCGTGTGTCTCAACAGCAAAGTTAGTGTCGCTGGCAGGTGCGGTGACAGTAGCGGGTGAAGAAGTAGCAGGCTCGGTCATGATCAGTCTTCCTCAGCGTCAGAATCGGCGGCTAAATCCATCGCGCCTGATGCAATCGCTGACGCTAAGTCCATGCCTCGTGCATCACCCATCGACGCAACAACCTCAGCCGCCGACATCGGAGTACCGACCCCAGCACCCACCGTGCCCGGCGCCACAACAAAACCGGCAACGCGTGCGGCCTCTCCCTCGGGAGCAAGGTGCGTCACCTTACCGTCTGCCCAGAGCTTTTCCAGAGCGTAGAACTCGCGCTGTTCATCGGTCAGAACGTGGCAGATCAGCTCACCGTAGTCGATCAGTACCCACGTGCCACCTGTACGCCCCTCGATGCGATCGGGCTTCACACCCAGCTGCTTCGCCGTCTGATCCATGATTTCTTCAGCGATCGCGCGCACCTGACGATCCGTAGGAGCAGAAAAAATCAGAAATGACTCAGCCAACGCCAGACGATTCCCCACGTCCACCGCCACCGGATCCGTCGCCAACTTGTCGATCGCTGCCTCTACGATGACGTCCCGCAGATCCTTTTGCGCTTCACTCACGTGGTTTTCCCTCTCTTCACGCCAACAATCGGCGGATTCTATGCCCGTCACTGATCCGTGTACAGGTCGTATTTCTTGATGTACTGGACAACACCGTCGGGCACTAAATACCAGACCGGATGCCCACCTTCAACGCGCTTACGGCAGTCCGTTGACGAGATCGCCATTGCTGGGACCTCCACCAACGACACCGAATTACTAGGCAAACCCGACGCATCCAATTGATGTCCTGGACGAGTAACGCCGACGAAATGCGCCATTTCGAACAGTTTATCCGCGTCCTTCCACTGGGCGATCTGTTCCAGAGCATCTGCGCCCGTAATGAAGTAGAAGTCCGTATCCTCCGGGTATTGCGCCGCAAGATCGGTCAGCGTATCGATCGTGTACGTTGTCCCACCACGGTCAATATCGACACGAGACACGGTAAAACGCGGGTTCGATGCCGTGGCAACAACCGTCATCAGATAGCGGTGTTCGGCGCTGGTCACCTTGCGCCCGGCCTTGAACGGTTGCATCGCCGCGGGGACGAACACAACCTGGTCAAGTTGGAAGACTTCCATCACTTCCGACGCCGCGACAAGGTGGCCGTGGTGAATGGGGTCGAAAGTTCCACCCATGATCCCGATGGATCGACGAGGCCGACCGGCTGAAAACTCTTTAGCTGCACTGGTGGTCAGAGCATCATCGGGCGCCTCGACACCATCGACGCTACTGGCCTGCGCGCAAGTCTGGTCGCTCATGGACGAACCGTCCCATCGCCTTCAATAATCCACCGCGTTGTCGTCAGTTCAGCCAAGCCCATCGGACCCCGAGCATGAAGCTTCTGAGTCGAGATACCGATCTCTGCGCCCAATCCAACCTGGCCACCGTCGGTGAAACGGGTCGACGCGTTAACCGCAATGGCAGCCGAATCAATCTCAGTCTGAAAACGGTTCGCGGATTGAAGGGAACGGGTGCAGATCGCTTCAGTGTGACCGGTTGAGTAGCGACGAATATGGGCGATGGCCTCATCAATCGAGGGGACAACCCGCACAGCCAAATCCATCGACAGGTATTCGGTTGCCCAGTCTTCTTCGGTTGCCTCAACCCACATATCGGAGTCAATCGACGGGGTCTGACGAGCAATCTGGGCAGAAGCAGGATCCAAGTGCAGAGTAACGCCAGCTGTTGCCAAACGAGTCAGCGCTGACAGCAGGAAACGCTCGGCTTCGGCTTCGTGCACAAGGAGAGTCTCAGCTGCATTGCAGACACCCACACGCTGAGTCTTCGCATTCATAATGATGCGTTCAGCAGCTTCCAGGTCTGCGCCCTCATCAACGTAAACGTGACAGTTACCCGTGCCTGTTTCGATAACAGGGACAATCGAGTTTTCGACGACAGCTTGGATCAAGCCCGCACCACCGCGAGGAATCAGCACATCGATGCCACCACGAGCACGCATCAAAGCCGTCACACCAGGACGTCCCAGATGGTCAACCGTCTGAACTAAATCAGCGGGCAGATCAACGCTTTCAAGAGCATCACGCATCACGGTGATGATCGCCTGATTCGAGTTAAACGCCGCGCTACCACCGCGCAGAATAACCGCGTTACCGGACTTCAGGCCAAGCACTGTCGCATCAATCGTCACATTCGGACGAGCTTCGTAAATCACTGCGACAACGCCCATAGGCACGCGCACCTGACGGATACGAAGACCCAGCTCATTCACGGTTCCACGGAGGATCTGGCCGACCGGATCCGGCAAGCTGGCGACCTCGCGAACAGAATCAGCAATTGACGCGATACGCGACTGGTCCAACGCCAAACGATCCAAGAGCCCAGCGGACATGTCGTTTTCGCGACCTCGCAGTAAATCCAGCTGGTTCGCAGACAAGATTTCGCGGGACCGTTCTTCAAGGGCAATCGCAATTGCTTCCAGCGCGCGATTCTTCACACCAGCTGTCGCCACGGCGAGCGACAAGGAGGCCGTGCGCGCAACCGTAGTCAGATCTGAAATATCAGGAATCTGGTCAGTCATGTCCCCATTTTCCCACAGGTTGGAGCGCTGAGCAGTACTAGACCAGCGGTGCCAAGTCGTCGCGATGCACGATCGGGCGCGGATGCTCCCAACCCGAAAGACGCAGATCTTCAGCAGACAAGCCCGCCATATGTGCGACCTCATCGGAGTCGTAGGAGACGATGCCTCGCGCCAACAGGCCAGCTGGGCCAGCAATATCTACAACATCGCCTAAATCAAAGTGTCCGATGATGCGAACAACGCCGGCAGCCAGCAAAGACTTCTTGCCTGCGGTGATTGCACGACCCGCCCCCTCGTCGACGATGATTTCGCCACGAGAATGAGCAACATGAGCAATCCAGAGGCGACGCGATGCCGGACGAACCGATGAAGGAGCGAACCATGTACCCGTCGCGCTCCCCGACAGTGCAGTCCCCAGTTCATCCGCGCTAGTCAAGACCACCCCAATGCCGGAGGTCGCAGCCATCGTCGCAGCCTGAACCTTCGTCACCATGCCTCCGGTGCCCACCTTTGATCCCGAGCCCGTCACCAAGACAGCATGTAGGTCGTCGGTCGAATGAACCTCGCGAATGAGCTGCGAACCCGGATGGCTGGGAGGCGCGGTATACAGCCCATCAACATCGGTCAGCAGGATCAGCGCGTCGGCTGCAACCATCTGCGCCACATACGAGGCCAGACGGTCATTGTCGCCAAAGCGAAGCTCGCGAGTAGTGACCGCATCATTCTCGTTAATAATCGGAACAACGCCACAGCTGAGCAGGCGATCAAGCGCAGAACGCACGTTCGTGTAGTGTTCGCGACGCATGACGTCTTCAGTGGTGAGCAGCAACTGAGCGACATCAAGGTGGTGCGCCTGAAATGCTGCCGTCCAGCGAGCAACCAGGAGCCCCTGCCCCATCGCGGCAGCAGCCTGAACGCTTGCCAGATCGCGCGGACGCGAATTGAAGCCCAGCGGATCCAGACCCGCTGCAACCGCACCGGAAGAGACAATAATGATCTCTTTACCCGGCGTCTTCCACTTCGAGACCAAGCGCGCTACGGAATCAATACGGTTCAGATCCAGGCCACCATCATCGCGGCTCAGCGACGAGGATCCAATTTTGACGACAATACGGTTCGCATCGTTGATACGGCCGTCACACGAAGGAGTCACTTCGAGTCCTTGCCTTAGGGATAAGTGGTTCAGTTTTCGCTATGTGGGTCGGTCCACACGCCCTTCTGGCGTTCGGTCCATAGTTCTTCACGCGCCGCAGTCTTCGCGTCCATCACCTGATGGTGGATCTCGCGCTTCTGCTTACGCGTCGGGCGAGCCGACTGGTTAATACGCACGTCAGTGCCACGCTGTCCCAGCAGTTCCGGACCGGTGGTAAGCGTCGGTTCCCAATCGAAGACGATGCCGGTATCCAGCGGACCAATGACGACGGTATCTCCGGCGAAGGCACCGGCCTTCATCAACTGGTCTTCAACGCCTGCGGCAGCAAGACGGTCAGCCAAGTAGCCGATCGCCTCGTCATTCGCAAAGTCAGTCTGGCGAACCCAGCGTTCAGGCTTATCACCACGAACTTGGAAGACCTCTTCACCATCCATCTGGACGCGTCCAACAGTGACGGTGTCACGCGACCCGACAGCCTTCGGACGAATAACCGGCCGCGCTTCGCGTTCAGGCAGGGATTCGCGGTGCTTCTTCACCAGGGCGGCCAGCGTGAAGGACAGTTCCTTCAAGCCCTCGTGCGTGACGGCAGAAACCTCGTGGATCGGCCAGCCGAACTGCTCGAGTTCGGGGCGCGTAATCTCTGCTAAGTCGCGACCGTCCGGCACATCGACCTTATTGAGGACGATGACACGCGGGCGTTCCATCAGTGGAACGTAGCCTTCAATCTGGCCAAGATCGCCCTGATAGGCGGCCAGTTCAGCTTCAATTGTCTTCAGGTCAGACAGGGGTTCGCGCTCGGATTCGTAGGCGGCGGTGTCCAGCACGTGCACAATCACACCACAGCGTTCAATGTGGCGCAGGAAGTCAAGGCCGAGGCCCTTACCGGAAGAAGCGCCAGGAATCAGACCGGGAACGTCAGCAATCGTGTAGCGTTCATCGCCAGCCTGCACAACACCAAGGTTCGGGATCAGCGTAGTGAACGGGTAGTCCGCAATCTTCGGGCGGGCAGACGACATCGCAGCGATAATCGACGACTTACCAGCCGACGGGAAACCGACCAAAGCAACGTCTGCGACCGACTTCAGTTCAAGCACAACATCGCGTTCTTCGCCGGGCTCCCCCAGCAGAGCGAAGCCAGGAGCCTTACGTGCCTTCGAAGCAAGCGCAGCATTACCTAGGCCACCTCGGCCACCTTCAGCAACAATGAAACGCTCGCCTGCACCAGTGAGGTCAGCAAGCAACTCACCGGACGGGGACTTCACAACCGTGCCGTCGGGAACGGGAAGAATAATGTCTTCGCCGTTCTTACCCTGACGGAAGTCACCCATGCCGGGTGTACCGTTGCTCGCCTTCTGGTGTGGGCCACGGTGATATGTCAGGAGCGTCGTCACCTGCGGATCAACTTCGAGGATGACGGAACCACCATTGCCGCCGTCGCCGCCATCTGGGCCAGCGAGAGGCTTGAACTTCTCACGCTTAATCGAGGCAACACCGTTACCGCCATTGCCACCAGCAGCATGGATTGTCACGCGATCAATGAAGTCTGCCATTTCGTCTCCTTAAAGCGATCCGAGGATCTGTGCACAAACCTCTGCACATCAAAGCTATGTGAAAAGGGCGCCCGGCATGTGCCGGACGCCCCCTTCAAGCGATCGGTCTCAGGCAGAGACCGGCTCAACGACGTTGACAACCTTACGGTCGCGCTTCACACCGAATTCAACGGCGCCTGCACGCAGGGCGAAGAGGGTGTCATCCTTGCCACGACCAACGCCGTCGCCCGGATGGAAGTGAGTGCCACGCTGGCGAACGATAATCTCGCCTGCGTTCACAAGCTGACCGCCGTAGCGCTTAACGCCCAGTCGCTGAGCGTTCGAGTCGCGGCCGTTACGGGAGGAACCAAGGCCCTTCTTATGTGCCATCAGAAACTACTTTCTGCTCGAATCGGTCTCAGGTCAGGCGATCTCAGTGATCTTGACAACCGACAGCTTCTGACGGTGTCCCTGGCGCTTACGGTAGCCCGACTTATTCTTGTACTTGATGATGGAAATCTTCGGACCCTTAGTTGCGTCCACAATTTCTGCTTTGACGGTGACCTTGCCAAGCTTGGCAGCATCGACGGTGATGGCATCGCCATCAACCAGCATCAGTGGCTGAAGCTCGATGCTGGAACCGATTTCTTCGGAAACCTTGTCGACGACGACGACGTCACCGACGGAGACCTTCTCCTGACGGCCGCCGGCCTTGACGATCGCGTAGACCACGTGTAGCTCATCTCTTCTAGATATACGGAACGGGATTCGCGTAAACAGCGTTTCAATATTTATCCCGCTGGCGCTGGTCGCGCCGACGATCAAATTTAGCTGATTTGCCTATCTGAGGGCAACTTGGATGAGCCAAAAACAGGGGTTTTACGCTGTGCGATTCCACACCCTGCAACTTTTGGCGACACGCCGAGTCACCCTAGTTTAGATAAATCAGGCAGTCTCGTCGCCGCTTTGGGTGGCGACGCGACGACGACGCTTCGGCTTGGAAGCGCTAGACGTGGAGGCTTCAGGTAAAGCCAACGCATCCGTTGTCATCGTGGGGGCAATCACTGTTGCGCGAGCCTCTACCCTAGCGGGCAAGTCCAACACCAGAGCGGGAGCCGTCTTTTCCGGTTCAACGCTTGGTGTGGTGACAACACGCCTGCGCGTCTTTCGAGGCGTAGATGCGGACGGTGCTAAGTGAGCCGACGCCGATCGCGCGCGAGTCTTGGACCCGCTTGCCTTCTGAGCTTCAGGCTCGTTCGCCGGCGTAGCATGTGCTATGGGCTCGCTCACATCCGGCTGGGCAGAATCCATCAAGACTGCCCTACGACGGTGACGAGGCCGCGCAGTCTTTTCAGACTTATTGTCTGTCTGGCCCGCGGAACCGGACTCAACCGGTGTGACCTGAGCGGTGGCATCAGCTTTCGATTCGCTCTTTTCAGCCTCAGTCGAAGAGGAGAGTGTTTCTTCTGACGACACGCGGACTGCGCGACGCGGACGACGCTTCTTCACAGGCTGTTCCTGTTCACTTTCGCCCGTTTCAACAGCAGGTGAAGCAGAGTCAGCGACGGTCGAACCGGCCTTTTCGTGCACACGCTTGCGTCCCTTAGCACCCTTTGATTCGGGAGCAGATTTCTCACCCGCGGAGGCGGCCTCATTGACCGGAGAATCAGCGGAGGCAGACGCGTCGGATTCATCAGACTTGCGCGATGCGGCGGCGATAGCGGACAGGGCCTGCTTGGCCTTTTCGTGCTCGGCGGAGTCTTCGATGCGCTCAGCCTTCTTGCGCTTATTCGACTTCGGAGCAGACCCCGTGTGGTACTGCGAGCCCGAGAGCTCAACCGGATGCTCGTGAACGATGAAGCCACGGCCTTCACACGCTTCGCACGGGGTTGAGAAAGCTTCGACGAGGCCCTCACCCACGCGCTTACGCGTCATCTGCACCAAACCGAGAGAAGTAATCTCTGTGACCTGGTGACGCGTACGATCACGACCCAAGCACTCGACCAGACGGCGAAGAACCAGATCGCGGTTGGATTCGAGCACCATGTCAACGAAGTCGACGATGATGATGCCACCGATATCACGTAGACGCAGCTGACGAACGATCTCTTCGGCAGCCTCAAGGTTGTTGTGCGTCACGGTTTCTTCCAGCGTGCCACCGGCGCCAATGAACTTACCGGTGTTGACGTCAATGACCGTCATCGCTTCCGTACGATCAATGATGAGCGTGCCTCCCGACGGCAACCAGACCTTGCGGTCCATACCCTTCGACAGTTGCTCGTCAATGCGGTGAGCAGCAAACACGTTATCGGTGCCCACCCACTTTTCGACGCGGTCAGACAGTTCCGGTGAAAGTTCATCCACGTAAGACTTGACGGTTTCGAAGGTTTCATTTCCTTCAATCACAAGCTTAGAGAAGTCTTCGTTGAAGATATCGCGGACAACGCGGACAGCAAGCTCGGGTTCGCCACGCAACAGCGTCGGAGCGGTCTTCGTATTCTTCTGCTGTTCTTCGATTGACGCCCACTGCGCGCTCAAGCGTGCGACATCGTCACGAATCTGTTCTTCGGTTGCACCTTCAGCTGCGGTACGTACGATGACGCCCGAACCGGTGGGAACAACCTGCTTCAAGATCTTCTTCAGACGGGTGCGCTCACGATCGGGCAACTTGCGCGAGATACCCATCATGGAGCCGTTCGGGATCAGCACCAGGTAACGTCCCGCCAGCGTGATCTGACTGGTCAGACGCGCGCCCTTATGGCCGATCGGATCCTTGGTCACTTGGACCAAAACCGGGTCACCCGACTTCAGAGCAGACTCGATGCGACGCGGCTTGCCTTCAAGACCAACGGCATCCCAGTTCACTTCACCGGCATAGAGGACGGCGTTACGACCACGGCCAATATCAACGAATGCGGCTTCCATCGAGGGCAACACATTCTGCACGCGACCGAGGTAGATGTTGCCGACCATCGACTTCTGGGTGCGACGAGCAACGTAGTGCTCCACCAGCAGATCATCTTCGAGGATCGCGATCTGATCCAGACCATCATGATCTCGGATCACCATCTGACGATTCACGGACTCGCGACGAGCCAGGAACTCCGACTCAGTAATACCGTGGCGACGGCGACCTTCACGACGGCCTTCCTTGCGACGCTGCTTCTTCGCTTCCAGACGAGTCGACCCCTTGAGAGCCTTCACCTGGTCGTTAACGTCACCATCGTCGGATGCGGTGGAACGTGTGCGACGACGGCGACGACGGCGCGTTGAGGTCTCTTCCCCATCGTCTTCTAACTGCGTAGCATCCGACGATGCAGCGTCTTCCGCCTGGGCCTCTTCACCTTTGTCCGCATCTGTCTGAACCGTGTCATTCGACTTGGTACGACGACGCGCGCGTTTCGTATCAGGAGCTTGAGAGGCTTCTGCAGAATCAGTTGCCTCTTCAACCTGGGCTTCACCGGTATCGGCATCAGCCTTTGCGGTCTTACGAGTCTTACGAGAACGCTTTTCACGCGTGGGGGTTTCCGCAGGGGCCTCGTCGTTTGAACGAGACTGCGAGCGCGACGAACGAGCCGGGGCGGGTTGCTCGACAGGTGCGTGAAAAACGGGAGCCTGGAACGCAGGCTGCTGGAACAGCAATGACGCTGCAGGCGCTGAAGGTGCCGAAGAGGCATTCTCAGTGGTCACAATTCTCCATTTGTGAGGGCACGGTCCCACACCGGGCCAGCCCTCGGCCTCGCCCTCTAGGGGCGGAAATCCTGACGGTTACCGCTAATCGCGGTCGAAACGTCGGCGCATGAGGCGTCTTCGACGTTTATCTCATTGCGAAGGTGTGTCCGCAATGTCCGATACACACTCAAGTTTGCCACATTTTTACCCGAGCCGTTTAAAGGGGCACAGTTATATACGGCGCATATATACGACGCGTCTCGTCCTCGTAAATTTATAAAACCAACTGTGAGCTAAATACCCACTTGAACATTGCCGAAGCACCATCTGAAAACTGGCAAGACGGGACTTTCGAGCCAAAAAACAGCCCAAATAATGACGAAAGTATCAGGTCTGTCAGATAACGGCCTTTTTCACAAAAATCAACTCAAAAGAGAACAATCATGGGCTAAATTGACAGGTAAGCACGTGACGATAGTCCCGCTTGTTGGGCCCAAAGTCACTACGCGCACCATCCATCAACGAACTATTTGAGGGAAGGCGAGCACAATGACCCTCGCGCAGGCAGCGCTCGACTCTGTCATGCTCGGCAGGTGGCAGTTCGGTATCACTACCGTCTACCACTTCGTGCTGGTTCCACTGAACATCGGACTGGCACTCCTTGTCGCACTTATGCAGACGTTCTGGCACAAGACCGGAAAGCAGGAATGGCTCCACGCCACCCGCTTCTTCGGCAAGCTCCTAATCATCTCTTTCGCACTGGGCGTTTCCACCGGTATCGTCCAGGAATTCCAGTTCGGTATGAACTGGTCAGAATACTCCCGCTACGTCGGTGACATCTTCGGTGCACCGCTCGCAGTCGAAGCACTCCTTGCATTCTTCATGGAATCCACCTTCCTGGGCCTCTGGATCTTCGGTTTCGGTCGTCTGAAGAAGGGCATGCACCTGGCTACAATCTGGCTGGTCGCCATCGGCACCGCCGTTTCAGCCGCATGGATCCTCGGCGCAAACTCCTGGATGCAGCACCCGGTCGGCGCAAAGTACGACCCCGAAGCTGGACGCGCAGTCCTCGACGGTTCCATGAGCTTCTTCAAGCTCCTCACAAACCCGGCGCTCATCTGGGAATACACCCACGTCATCACCACCGCATGGCTTGCCGCAGGCTCTTTAGTTGCCGGCATCTCCATCTGGTGGATGGTTCGCGCACAGCGCGAAGGAAGCGAAGAAGCAACCAGCCAGGCAAAGAACGTCTGGCATCCCGTTGCACGCTTCGGCCTGATCGCCATGCTTGTCGGCGCTCTCGGCGTCATGGGCACCGGCCACTTCCAGGGCCAGGAACTGGTCAAGCTTCAGCCGATGAAGATGGCAGTCGCCGAAGGCATCTGCGTCGACACCGATGGCGCTGCCTTCACCGTCGCCCAGTTCGGTTCCTGCCCACTGGATTCCTCCGGCGAAGCACCCACCAAGTTCATTGAGGTCCCCGGCGTTGCTTCCTTCATGTCGCACAATGACTTCAGCGCAACCTCCGCAGGTGTCGCTGACGAGCAGGCGCGCATGGTCGAACTGCTGAACTCGAACGCTGACTTCACCGCCAAGTACGGCGATGCAGCTCAGTACAACTTCGTTCCCCCGCAGATGGCAACCTTCTGGTCGTTCCGCCTCATGATCGGCCTTGGCATACTCTCCCTGCTCTTCGCACTCTGGGGCCTCTGGGCTACCCGCAAGGGCAACGTCCCCGGTTCGAAGTCACTGTCGACGATGGCACTGATCAACCTGACTCTGCCGTTCCTGGCAGCATCCTTCGGTTGGATCTTCACCGAAATCGGTCGTCAGCCGTGGGTTGTCGTCCCGAACATCGCAGGTCTTTCGAACGGCGATCCGGTCGGTTCCGTCATGCTGATGACCGACACCGGTATTTCAACGGCAGTTCCCGCCGGACAGGTTCTTGCAACCATGATCGGCTTCACGCTGCTCTACGCTCTGCTGGGCGTTATCTGGTTCCTGCTCATGCGTCGCTACGTGCGCGAGGGCATCCACACCGCTAAGAAGACAGAAACCGACGCTCCCGCCGGCGACCTGTCCTTCGGATACTGAGAGGCGGCGAAACTGCAATGACACTTTCAATCCTCTGGTTCATCCTCATCGCCGTTCTTTGGACCGGCTACCTGTTCCTCGAAGGCTTTGACTTCGGCGTTGGCATCCTGCTGAAAGTTATCGGCAAGAACGACGAAGAACGCACGCAGATGTTGCGCACCATTGGCCCCCACTGGGACGGCAACGAGGTCTGGCTGCTCACCGCCGGTGGCGCCACCTTTGCAGCATTCCCAGAGTGGTACGCCACGATGTTCTCGGGCATGTACCTTGCTCTGTTCCTCATCCTCTTCTGCCTGATCCTGCGCATCTCCGCTCTTGAGTGGCGCGCAAAGATCGCAACGGCAAAGTGGCGTAGCACGTGGGACACCATCCACACCGTGACCGCTGTCCTGGTTCCCGTTCTGTTCGGTGTTGCATTCGCAAACCTCGTTCAGGGCATGAAGATCGAGGTCGTCGATGAGATGACCGGCGCTGTTGTCACACCCGATATGGTCACTCAGTCGCTTGCAACCGCAACGCACCAGCTGACCGGTGGCTTCTTCTCACTGCTCACCCCGTTCACCATCCTCGGTGGCGTCGCAATCCTGGCCGTCTGCACGGCAGTCGGTGCACAGTTCCTGGCGCTCAAGACCGAAGGCGATGTGCGTGAGCGCGCAAACGGCCTAGCAGCTCCCCTGTCGATCGCAGCAACCGTCGTTGCCGCAATCTTCCTGATCTGGGGTCAGTTCGCTTACTCGGCTAACGTCCTGGCATGGATCCCCTTGCTCGTCGCAGCACTCGCGATCATTGCTTCGACCGCATTCAGCCAGAAGGCACTGCGTCGCGAAGGCCTGTCCTTCATCCTGATGGCTGTCGCAATCGCTTCGACCGTCACCTGGGTCTTCTCGGCGATGGCTCCGGCCGTCATGAAGTCCTCGATCGATCCGGCGTACTCGCTTTTGATCGACCAAGCATCGTCCTCACCGGCAACCCTGGTTGTCATGTCTATCGTTGCTCTGATCTTCACGCCGATCGTCCTGATCTACACGGCATGGTCCTACTGGGCTTTCCGCAAGCGCGTGTCGGTTGGCGACGTCGATCAGAACCCTGGCTTGATTCCCTCCAAGATCCGTCTTGGTGAGAACTTCCTTGCTGGCTGATCTTTAAAACACTTCGGTGGCCCGGTGCATCAGTGCCGGGCCACCGTTGTGTTTCACCACGATTGCAGTGCCACATTCACCACCATCTGGATACCGGTCTTTCGCACCTCGATTCACCCCGCGTTCCAGCCGTGTCCGCACTGTTTTTCAGTTACCGCTTCCCCTAGAAATTACGGCAAAATAGTTCAATGCGACCTTTCGATCCACGGCTTTTGAAATACGCGCGTTCTGCACGAATGCCCATCATTATTACGGGGCTCATCGGCACGCTGATTGCTATCGTCGTCATCACTCAGTCCCTACTGATCTCGGCAGCGCTCTCCCCTGTGATCACCGGCAACGCTCGTCTTGGTGACGTTGCAGGTTTCATTGTTGCGCTGGTGATCGTGATCATTATTCGCGGGTTGCTTGTTGGGGTGCGCGATTCGCTCGGTCAGCGCGCTGCAGACAGTGCCATCCGAGATCTTCGCTGCGAGGTTTTGCGTGCGACCGAAGAACTCGGTCCCCGCTGGCGCGCAGTTCACGGCGCCGACACGACAACGCTTTTGACGCGTGGCTTAGATGATCTGGGCCCGTACTTCGTAAAGTTCCTTCCTCAGCTTGTCCTGACGATGACGGCAACTCCTTTGGCTTTGGCTGTCATGCTCTATTTGGACGCATGGTCGGGCGTCATCGCGCTCTTCGTCATTCCGTTGATTCCAATTTTCATGGCGTTGATCGGTCGTTTTACTCAGGATTCGTCGAAGGCGAAGCTCGTCGCGATGGAGCGTCTGGGCTCGCAGCTTCTTGACCTCATGGCGGGCTTGCCTACCCTGCGCAGTCTGGGTCGCGAGAATGGACCTCGCGGACACCTTGAAGCCCTGGGCAAAGAAAACACGCGCACCACAATGGCAACCCTGCGCGTCGCGTTCCTGTCGGGTGCAGCCCTTGAATTCCTTTCCACCCTGTCGGTTGCTCTTGTTGCCGTCGAGGTCGGTATGCGCCTTGTCGCCGGCAACGTCACCCTCTTTACCGGCCTCGCCGTCATCATGTTGGCCCCCGAAGTCTTCGAACCGCTTCGTCAGGTTGGCGCGCAATTCCACGCTTCCGCGAACGGTGTGACCGCCGCACAAAGCGCCTTCGAGATCATCGAGACCGAGCGCCCGCAGGCTTCGCGTATCGTTTCACCCCTCGTTTCTTCCCCCAGTAACGAGGCTGCGCTCACCACTTCAACTTCTTTCCCCAGTTCAGGGACGGATGGGGACAGCACTTCACCTGTTTCTTTGCGCCAAGCTCCCCCAATTTCATCATGCACGATTGAGCTGGAAAATCTGAGCGTGGCGGCTCGCGGTACGTGGGCTCCTCACAATCTTTCAGCTTCGATTCAGCCGGGACAGTTGACCGTTCTTGAAGGTGCGTCAGGGGCCGGTAAGTCAACAACTGTTCTGACGATTCTGAACCTGCTGACTCCGACAAAGGGGCGCGTTGTCCTTGCTCCTCTTGACGGGGCTACGCCACCCTGCGACGTCAGCGACTGCGATGCACACTCATGGTGGACGCAAATCACGTGGGTTCCTCAGGCTCCGACGATCCTTCCCGGCACGCTCCTTGAAAATATGGCGCTGAAAACCGTGACAAGCAGCCTCGTCGAAGCCGCGCAGGCAACAGGTTTCCACACCGTTGTTGAAGCGATGCCCGATGGGTGGGATTCAAAGGTTGGCGTGGGTGGCATTGGCTTGTCAGTTGGACAGCGTCAGCGTCTTGCACTGACGCGCGCACTGGTGAATGACTCACCGCTGGTGATCCTCGACGAGCCGACAGCGCATCTTGATGCTGTCAGCGAAGAAGAGATCACGCGGGCTATTCGAGCTCTTAAAGCACAGGGGAAAACGGTTCTGGTTATCGCACACCGCCAGGCGCTAAAGACGATTGCCGATCTGGTCATCTTGATTGAAAGTGCACCCGCTACCATCCACGACATCGAAGAGTATCCGCAACTTGGGGTCAATGACTGGGCACAGACCAGCGTCGATGTTGATCTGCCAGGAATCTTGACGGTCAGTGCGACCGATACCGACCCGGAAAGGCGGTGAACTGATGCTGTTCATTACTCGCGAAGAAAAGCGTGCTCTGAAACGAGTCTTCCCCCTCATCGAGGTCGATATCAAAGCATTCGTCTTCTCTGTTCTGCTTGCCTCCGGTGCTCTTGGTGCTGCCATTGCCCTTGGTGCGACTGCTGCCTGGCTGATCGCTAGGGCATCAGAGCACCCACCGGTTTTGTTCCTGACCGTCGCTGCCGTTGGCGTACGCACATTCGGCGTATCGCGCGCACTCCTGAGATATGCGGGCCGTTTGGCCAGCCACCGCGTTGCTTTGCGTGGCATGGACACCCTGCGCCAGAACCTCTATCAGCACCTCGCACACAATCCCATCGACCGCTTGACCGCGATGAAGCGCGGTGATCTGCTTGCTCGTACGGGCGCAGACGTGGATGATTTGGGCGATCTGGTTGTCAAGACCCTGCTCCCCACCTGCGTGGCAGTAATCGTTGGAATCTGTACGGTCATTGGTCTTGGACTCATTTCCGTTCCCGCTGCGCTACTGGTTGCGCTCTGTCTTTTAGTATCGGGGGTCGGAGCCCCCCTACTGTCGATGCACGCTGCACGAATCGCTCAAATTGATACGCTTCGCGCACGCACCGCCCTGTCGACGCAGATCCTGACCGTCATGGAGGGAACCTCTGAACTCCAGGTGTCCGGCGAACTTGAGGCGTTTAGAGCATCGATTGATGAGACCGAAGAAAAACTCGTTGAAGCCTCACACCGTAGTGCGCGGATGGCTGCTCTCGCTTCCGGGATTGACCGAGCAGCAATGGGAGCAGCCGTTGTTGCCGCACTGCTGATCGGCATTCCTCAAACAACAGGTGGCATGATTACCGGCCTGCTTCTCGCAGTCCTTGTTCTCACTCCCCTGTCCTCGTTTGAAGGAACCGCTGAACTAGCCCCTGCAGGCGTTCAACTGGTCAAGTCAGCAACCGCGGCAGTCCGTATTGACGAGATGCTCGGCGAATCCACCAAAGTCGCTACCCACCCCGTTCCGCACACTGACGTTCCGTCACTTACCGCCACGAACCTGACGATCGGATGGCCAAGCGGCCCCAGCCTCGTCGATTCGATCGATCTGGAATTGCACCCGGGCAAGTCCATCGCGATCGTGGGCGAGTCGGGTATCGGTAAGACGACGCTCGCGCTGACTTTGTCTGGCATGATTCCGCCGAAGGCTGGATCTGCGCAGGTGAACGGCGTGGACGCGTGGGAAGCCGACCGCGTACAACTCACCAAGATCGTCAATGTCACGACCGAAGACGCGCATATCTTCGCCGCATCCGTCTTAGAAAACCTGCGAGTCGCCAACGGTGAGCTCAGCGAAGACAGTGCAATCGCTCTACTTGAACGCGTTGGATTGGCCAGCTGGCTTGCAGCACTGCCCGATGGGATCCACACCATGATCGGTTCAGATGGCACGACAGTGTCCGGCGGTGAACGTCGACGTCTGCTCATCGCACGAGGCCTCGCTTCACCCGCTCCCCTGCTACTCCTTGACGAGGCCGGCGAGCACTTGGATGCGTCGACAGCTGACGCGCTCATTTCCGACCTACTCTCGGATCCGACGCGCGGCATCCTGCTCATCTCGCATCGCCTGAGCGCCCTCGAAAACGCCGACGAGATCCTGTTCTTCGGACGATCAGGCGGCGAAGGAACCCAAGCAGAATTGATTGCACGAGGCACACACGCCGACCTTCTTGAAACATCTCAGGCCTACCGTTGGGCCGTCGGCCAGGAAGAGGAAAACTAATGCCATGGGGTTCAGAACATGCCCTGGTGAAGGCCGCCCTTGACCTCACCAGCACACTCGACCTGCGCAAGGCCCTGACCAGCTTCGTCGACCAAGCATGCAAGCTCACCCACGCACCATACGGCGCCCTGATCGTCCTTGACACATGGGGCGAAGCATCCCAGCTGATCGAACACACCAGCGAAGCACTGCCACATTCGCCTTCAATGCCAGAAGAACTGATCAGCCAGATCCCCGCTACCGGTCACCTACTGATCAACGACATGAGCGAATGCGAGGACATTCCTCCGGCATCAATCACCAGTTTCCTGGGCGTATCCGTGCTGATCAACGAGCAGGTGTATGGACGTCTCTTCCTGACCGATAAGAACGGCGGATTCACAGCCTCTGACGCCGATGTTTTGTCAATGCTTGCTCCCGCTGCGGGCGTCGCAGTGGAAAACGCTCACCTGTACGCGGACTCGCGTCGAACGGAACGCTGGATTTCCGCTTCCCAGCAGCTGACAACCACGATGCTTGAAGGCACCGACGAAGAAGAAGCCCTTGAACTGATCGCACAGACCGTGCGAGAGGTTTCACGTGCAGATACGGCAATCATCGTTCTGCCTTCCGTTGGTGACACCTGGGCTGCCGAAATCATTGACGGCTACCTGGCTGATACTCTTCTCGGCGTTGTCTTCCCGCCCGAGGGGCGCGCGATGAGCGTGCTCCACGAAGGAACGGGCATGATCGTCGACTCCATGGCGCGGGCACAAACCATGCGTCTTCCTCAGCTTGCGGCCTTCGGACCGGCGCTCTACGCGCCCCTCCGTTCGCGAGGTAACTCCGCTGGCATTCTGATCCTGCTTCGTCGCATCGGACAGCCAGAATTTGATCTATCCGAATTGTCTTTGGCTGAATCACTCGCATCTCAAGCTGCCTTGGCACTGGAGCTCGCCTCCGCCAAGCACGCTGAAGACGTGGCCACACTGCTCGACGAGCGAGATCGTATCGGACGCGACCTGCACGATTTCGCGATCCAACAGCTGTTCGCCACCGGCATGCAACTGGATGCCGCCAAGGTGGAAGTAGAAAGCGGACACCCGAATCCTGAGGCCATCACTGCCACACTGGACCGTGCTCTGGCCTCCATCGACGAGGCAGTGCGCCAAATCCGAGCAATCGTCCACAACCTACGTGAACCCGACAAATCAGTGGCACTGGTGGAACGTATTCGACGCGAAGCATCACTGACACGTTCCTTCCTTGGTTTTGCCCCGTCCCTGTTGATCACATTGGATGGTCACGCGATTAACGAAGTCGCAGACGACGAACAGCTGATGATCGAAACCATCGACAATCGCATCGACCCCGACTTGGGAGATGACATTGTCGCCATCGTGCGCGAAGGCCTATCCAATATCGCACGCCATGCACATGCCACCGCGGGCTCGGTGACCGTTGACATCATGGGAACGGGAGAAAACGGGCACGTCACCGTTTCAATCGCCGACGACGGACGAGGCATCGACCCGAACCACACCAGAAACTCTGGCCTGTCCAACATGTCCGAGCGCGCCCGAATCCGTGGTGGAAACTTCGAACAGGGAATCGGAATCGGAGGCCTCGGCGCCAGGATCACCTTCCGCGCTCCGCTAGCCTAAGTTCCACCTTCATGCAGGTCCGGGGCGCAGTTCGTACGAACTGCGCCCCGGCCTCGTAACCAGTAAGAAAGAACGAAGCTTTAGTTCCTCCACGCGGCCGCACGCTGGCCAGCGACCCACGCTGCCACCTGAGTGCGACGTTGCAAGCCCATCTTCGACAGAAGCGACGTGATGTGGTTCTTCACGGTCTTTTCTGCAACGCCCAGCTTCTCACCGATCTCGCGGTTCGACAGACCATCACCAATCAGTTCCAAAACCTTGCGCTCTGACGGAGTCAGGTCAGCAGTCGGATCATCATGATCAGCGCGACGACGCGTGATCGTGCGCTCGTCCAGCAGAATACGACCAGCAGCAACAGCCTTAATCACGTCCGTGATTTCTGCACCGCGCACGGTCTTCAACACGTAAGCGTGCGCACCAGCTTCAAGAGATTCAGCCAAAGCCTCATCATCGTCGAACGAGGTAAGCACGATCGGCAGGATCTCCGGATGCGAAACCGCAAGCTGCTTCAGAATATCGATACCCGTACCATCGGGAAGCTGAAGGTCAACCAGAACAACGTCTGGGCGAACCAGATCTGCGCGACGCACGGCGTCAGCGACGCTACCTGCTTCAGCAACGACCTCAAGGGCATCATCGCGATCAATAATCTCAGCAATACCGCGTCGAACGATCTCATGATCATCGATGATCATGACGCGAGTAGTCTTGGCATTCTTGGGGTTTTCAGTCACAGTCATATCCTAGACAAGCCCTAGGTCCTATATCAAACGGTCGGGCAAGACGTCGCAAAGAACCGGTTAAATTGCGATGATTCTTCGTCCTTTGGTCGCCTCTTAGTCACCAAGGCGAGAGTAAAGAAGCTCCATAGCCTGTTGCGCAACCGCGCTCTCGGAGTGCTTCTTCGACGATGCGCTGGCAACAGCCAAAGGTTCTTCAACATTCGACGCGAAGACGGTCGCAGTGAAAGAACGGTTATGATCCGGGCCCGAACCTTCAACCTCATAGCGAATTTCACCAAGGTTATGCGCCTTCGCATATTCGACAAGCAAGGTTTTCCAGTCATGATGAGAGCCTCGCACCTCGGCCTGGCTCAAAAGGAACTCAAGATTGGCCAGCACAACGGCTCGCGTGTGCTCCATACCGTGCGTCAGATACGTCGCCCCGATCAGCGCCTCGAATGTGTCGGAAAGGATCGAATCCTTGTCACTGCCACCAGAAGCGGCCTCTCCTCTACCGAGGAAAATAAAATCCCCAAGCCCAATACGACGAGCAGCCTGCGCCAGCGGAGTTTGCGAAACCGTTGAAGCGCGCATCTGCGACAAAGACGACTCCGTGACATCCGGGTAGTCGTGGAACAAACGATCCGCGGTCGTTACTGACAGAACCGCGTCCCCTAAGAACTCGAGGCGTTCATTATTCGGCAACCCCCCGGCTTCGTTCGCATATGAACGGTGAGTCAGGGCAAGTAGCAGAAGGTCAGGATCGACACTCGATCCCCAACGTTCCATGAGCTGGTCGTAGTCCGTATTGGCGGGAACTGGGAGTTTCTTCTTATGCGACATACGTCCGTCTTCAACTTCTGTTCGTACAATTGTGCGGTGAGGAGCCGCCCTAGCGTGCTTGGGCACCGATAGTAGTCCTAGTTGTCTTTGGCCTGATCCAAAAGACAAGCAAGAGAAGCCAAACGCGGATCCACCTGGAAGTGCTCATGATCTTCAGGGAGCTCATCCCACTTCTGCCCGCACACGTCACACAAGCCTCCACAATCAGGCCGACACAGTGGACGATCATCCACCAGCGTCACGATCGAATCGCGAATCATCGGCTCCAGATCGATCGTGTCACGCTGACCAATCAAGCGAACGTCATCGGCTTCGTCGTCCTCATCTGTAGCCACGGGAGCCGTTTCAAAGAAGACATCCGACGTATCAATATCATGGTGAACACTGACCGGATCCAGACAGCGCACGCAGTCGCCCACTAGGTCAACACTGGTGGTCAAGCGAACCAATACGCCATCATCAACGCTGGTCAGATCAACCCCAAAATCTAAAGGAGTGCCCGGCTCAACCCCCATTGACGGAGTCCCCAAATCATCGGGCGCAACCCAATGCAGATCCTCGTGGCGGAAAGAACCAATCTGACGCGACAGTGTCACCAACGAGATGACAAGAGGAGAGTCACTCATTGTCGAGGTCAATGTCAGTCACGTCGATGCCCTGGCGCTCTGCGATGGCACGACGACCGGCCTCGGTGCGACGCTGCAGATCCGCCAACATACCCGACAGCTCAGCCAGCGACTTCGCAACATAGTCGTCAGCGCCCAGACGCAGTTCTTCTTCCTGCTGACGAGCCTGACCAACAATCTCACGACCACGATCTTCGGCCATACGAGTAATGTTCTCGCTGGAAACCAGACGCTTCGCTTGCTCGTTAGCATCGACCAGGATCGCTTCAGCTTCAGAGCGAGCCTGATTCACGGAAGCCTCAGCTTCTTCGTTCGCACGAGCAACCGTGCGTTCAGCCTGTTCGTTCGCAGAATCGACGATGTGCTTCGCCTTTTCTTCGGCTTCGTCCAGAGTTGACTGAGCACGAGAATTAGCTTCAGCAATAGTCGTTTCGGCAGCGGTGTCTGCGCGCCCTAAAACGGCATCGGCATCAGCAACAACAGCGTCGGCAGCAACCAGATCTTCCGGCAACGCTTCACGTGCTTGGTCCAGAAGATCCAGGATCTCCGCGCGGTTCAGCATGATCATTGCCGAAAGCGGAACAGCGCGGGCATCTTCGACGAGGGCCTCAATCTGATCGAGAGCAGCAATGACGGTCGACGGTCCGTAAACCGTGTTCTCATCCCACGTCTCGTTTTCGCTGGGTTCAGGCGTTACGGGATCCGACATTGTGTCCTCCAGATCGTTGAAGCGGTCTCAGTGACCTTTCTTTGCTCTATTTTGCGCTACGAACGGCTCAATTTCGTTCGGAACATACCGAGAAACGCTTAATCCCAGGTGGACAAGCTCACGAACCATCGATGAGGACACCAGCGAAAGCTCTGGGAGGGAGGGAATAAACAGAGTTTCCACCCCTCCAAGGTCACGATTCACCGCGGCCTGGGCAAGCTCGGTATCAACATCGCTTTGGCTACGAACGCCCTTAACAATGAAAGAAACATCGTTCGACTTCGCGCAGTCGATCAGCGTCCCTTCCATTTTCACGGTGCGCACGTTCCCCAGTTGAGCCACGACAGCGTTCACCATGTCGACACGCTTGTCCTGATCGAACATGTATTTCTTCTTAGGGTTTATGCCCACAGCAACAACCAGTTCGTCGGCGAAGGAGGCAGCGCGGGTGATGATATCGGCGTGGCCGATGGTGATGGGATCAAATGATCCCGCAAAAAGAACTCGCATTGTCGTCCTGTTCTAGTAGCTCGAGGATATTGAAGTCGATAGTATCCCCCAAGCGTTGCTCGGTGGGATTACCGATGATGCTCAATGAATTGATCCGAGATCTCAGTCGCTCTCTTCTTCGGCTTTCACGGGCGGACCGGCAAACCATGCGACAGTCTCACCCCACGTCCGCTGATCTTCCTTCACAAGGAAATCCGGCCACAAAGGCTCCGGTGACCTGCTGGAACGCTCAACAACGACAAGCGCATCCGGGGTGATCCACGGTCCAAGAAGTGAGAGCACCTCCGCCACATCTTCTTCGCTCACGTCATAGGGAGGATCAAGCAACACAAGATCAAACTCTCCACTGAGCGTCTCAAAATCACGCGCCCTCAAGAAAGTGGCCGCCGAGGCGGTATGAACCCGCGCTTTCAGACCGGTTGCGCGGATGTTTTGAGCAATGATTCGCGCTGTCGGTGCCGATTTTTCAACCAAGTCCACGCGCGAGGCACCTCGTGACGCGGCTTCTAACCCCAATGCTCCCGAACCGGCATAGAGGTCAAGAACCAGACAGTTTTCAACCACGTTCATATGTTCCAGGCGAGAAAACAGCGCCTCGCGGACGCGTTCCGATGTTGGACGCGTCCCCTTCGCGGGAACTTTCAGCACGCGACCTTTGGCTGAGCCTGCAACGATTCGAGTCATGACCCATAGTCTAACGGGCGAAGCACAATGCCCAGATTGCAGGGATCACCACGGTAGTCCCCTTTAGCTCATCGAAATCCAAGCAAGAGAATCAGCCGACAAGCGCCTCAAAGCACATGCTAACTCCGGATGATTCATCAGCTTCGGATCCTCTTCGATAATCCGCAACGCATCGCTGCGAGCGTGGGAAATAATCCGTTCGTCACGTCGAACAGAAAGGAAACGCAGGTGCGAACTGCGACCGGACTGCCCAGCTCCCAACACATCTCCCTCACGACGGAGCTGAACATCTTTTTCTGCGAGCTCAAAACCGTCCGTCGTTGATGCAAATGCTTCAAGACGCGCCATCGAGTCCGGATTCAAATCGCTACGATGAACCGCCATCGTCACAGATGGCGTCGACGAACGGCCGACGCGGCCTCGTAACTGATGCAACTGCGCCAAGCCGAACTGCTGGGCGTCAACGATCACCATCATCGTCGCACTCTTGACGTCCACGCCCACTTCGATGACGGTCGTAGAAACCAAAATCGGCGATTCTCCGGATGCGAAACGCTCCATGATCTGGGTTTTTTCCGCCGTCGGAGTGCGGCCCGTCAACGTTTCAATCCGGTGCGCTCCAAGAGCGGGAAGACGGCGCAGGGTTTGACTGACCTTTTCGACCGACGCAAGCGGGGGGCGATTCGCTCCCTCTCCTTCAACGTCGGTGACCTCATCCGTTTCGTCGATACGCGGACAGACAACGTAGACACGCCCACCGCGCTCAATCTCTTCGTGCGCTCGAGCCCACAAGCGCTCCATCCACACCGAATTCGCGCTATCAACAAGGAACGTCTGCACCGGCGTACGACCGGCAGGCATCCCCGCCATGCGCGTCTCTTCCAGATCACCGAACACCGTCATCGCGACCGTACGAGGAATCGGAGTCGCCGTCATCACCAGCTGGTGCGCGCTACGCCCCCCGTCGCTGGTGCGCAATGTGTCGCGCTGTTCAACGCCGAAACGATGCTGTTCATCCACAATGACAACGCCGAGGTCTTTGAAAACAACACTGTCAGAGAACAAAGCGTGAGTCCCCACCACGATCAGCGGCTCCCCCGATTCAATGAGCGCGCTTATTTCGCGACGCGCGCCAGGCGGTGTCGAACCGGTCAGCAGACGAATATCAACTGGTTTCCCATCGGCCATGACACCCTGTACTAACGCGCGCATCGACTCAAGATGCTGGCCGGCCAACACTTCAGTCGGCGCCACCAGCGCACCCTGGTGTCCAGCGTCAACCGCCGCAATCAATGCCGCGAGCGCAACAACGGTCTTCCCTGAACCCACATCTCCTTGAAGGAGTCGTTGCATGGGGGCGGCCTGGCCCATGTCGGCGTCGATTTCTTTGAGCGCGCGTGATTGGGCGTCGGTCAGAGTGAAGGGAAGCGATGCAATGAATTCACTGACTGCGTGCGATGAAGTGAGCGGACACGCAGGCGCAGTTAAAGAGCGTTCCCCGTAGCGTCGTCCGGCCAGGATGCACTGAAGGGTGAAAGCTTCCTCGAACGCGAATGTGGTTTTCGCCTGTTTGTAGTCGTCGTCGGTAGATGGCTGGTGGAGCATCCTCAAAGCCGTGGCACGATTGGGCAATTTTCGTTGTTCTCGGATGTCGGCCGGGATCACGTCGTCGATCGATTCATCGTCCAAAGAATCGAGAATCATGGTGATACTACGTGCCATGATCCAGCTGGTGATCCCCCCGCTTGTCGGGTAGATCGGGATGGGCCGTTGGGAGCGTTCTTCTGCTGAGTCGCTGGCGTCATCCATTCCTTCGAAGCTGGGATGTACCAGTGAAAGGGTACCGCGGTAGGATCCGACTTTTCCGGCGAAAAGAAACGAGGCTCCGGGTTTCAAGAGGCGCTGATGGACGGCGAGTTTGTATTCATTGTGCGCGAAGAAGGTCGCGTTCATCGTAGTGATGCCGTCGGTCAGTTGTACTTCGAGGCGAACGCCCTGACGGCTTCGGTTTGCAACGAGGTGTGCTCGTGCAACTTGAGCGAGGATCGTGACATCTTCGCCTTCGTGCAACATCGACATCGGGGTCAGTGCGCCCCAGTGGTAGTAGCGACGAGGCGCACAAAGAAGCAGGTCTTCAACGGTTTCAAACCCTGCTTTTGCGAGTTTGCGCGCGGTTGACGCAGGGAGGCGAAGAGAAAGTGGGGTATCGAGTTCGCTCATGCCCACATGCCCGCTATGAGGCTTCGACCCGCTTGTCCCCCATCGATCACATCAATGTCATCGAGGAGACAGTCAGCGTGCATCACCAGTTGCCGGAGAAGTCCAACCAAATCCGGACCGTCGTGTGCGGACAGGAGCAGGCGGAACTGCGTGGGGTTCCTGCGTGCGATGTCGGCGACCACCTGCGAAATAGCAAGGTCATCGTCTGAGTCGAGCGAATAGGTCACCTGGTTTTCAAGCGCTTGCGTCGCCCCTTGGGTGAGCAGACGTTCCATTGTTGGCCCCACTTTGTGCCCGCCGGGTTGCGGGACGAAGTAGCCGGCGCATGTTTGCGCGACGTTGAACGCTGACAGTTCGTCGTTCGACTGCGCCACCACAATGATGGCGTCGTTTGACGAGGTGGCGCCTGCAGGCTTGGGGTCAAACGGGGATTGGGTCGCGTTCAGACGAGAGGCAAGCATAGTGCCGAGTGTTGAAGACTCATCGTCACACGGCACGAACAGACTGACGCCCGTCGATGAGGACGTGGCAATTTCCATGATTCCCGCCCCGTCTTGGGCGCTGGGATTGTATAGAACGATTGCACCTGTTCTGGCGGCATCTTCAATCAATCCGGGAGCTCGGGTGCATACAAGGACTCGGGCGCGTTCGACTCGTCGCATGGGGCGCCGTTCGAGAAGGCGAACACCGCGGTGGGTAATGCCTTCTTCGGCGAGCTCGTCGACGCCGAGCATCTCATCTGGACGCGCGTCAGCGACTTGGAATCTGATAAGGCATCCAGTCTTGGGGCGTACTGAAAGAGGGGCGGACGTATCGATGTGTAGGCGCCACATTCCTACGCCGAATGGATCAAGCGTTCCAACGCAGGAAAGGCGTGCTCCCATGAGTTCAATGGAAGTGAAAAAGTGGTCTGCGTCTGTTGCAGTCGCTTGCCAGACGATATCGACACTGAATGCGCGGTTCGGGGCGGGAATGTTCTGACTGGGGATATCACCGTTGTTTTCCGCTAATTCGCTGAGCATATGAGCGAGCGACTCGAGTACTGATGTTTGTCCTGAAACAACCGAGTCAAAGCAGGCGAAGAGGATGGTCAGGACGGATGCGCCTGCGTCGATACGCCCTGTTCTCTCATTCGTGGCGCCAATCAGGCCTTCTTGAGCTGCGAGTGAGTACCACGAGACCAGGTATTCGTTTGTTTCAATCGTGTCGCCCAAATCAGTGGCGGCGGTTCTGGCTGTATCCAAGACCATCACGATCGCATTCGACAGGTGGGTTCGACGCAAAACGTCAGTGACATGGGAATCGGATTGGATCGCATGTGGTGTACACAGCATGCGACGAAGCTGAATCGGCGTGATCTGACCTGGACCATTGAGGGCTTGTGACCATGCGGAAAGAACAGCAGTAATGATGACGCCAATATGCCCTTGGGCAAGGATGATGCCAGCGTCAACAGCGGCTTCAAGCCCGGAAGCAAACGACGAGACCGGATCTAGACGTTCGACGGCGCTTGCCATGGAGGCCAGCGTATGTGCAGCGTTCGTGCCGGTATCGCAGTCTGAGCCGTCCCACCCGTCGAGGTCGTTCAGGAACTGAGCAAGCGTGGCAGATTCATGTGCTGCCACCCGCAACAGGGAGGCGACAGTCCCAGCATTCAGTTCCACTCTTGCTCCATCCGTTTAGCTTTGCGTTCATTATCGTTCAGGGATCAGCGTTCGGCGTGCCAGACACATCTAAGCCCGACAATCGTTGCATTTTTATCGCTTCGTACTCCACGGCTCACACTAGTTTTTGAATGCCTAGCTCCCCCAAGTTATACGAGGCGACAGTCCCCTTCCCACAGAGCCCACAATGTCGCCTCACACGACCGGAACTGCAGGCAGGGCCTTGCCATGGACGAGGAATGCACGGACGGATACCCAGACCGCACAGCTCGCCACCTACTGAGCCGTCGCTTGCATCACCGTCGTAGAAACCACACTGCAATACTAGGATGCTGCACGCCCCGCTCTAGCCTTCAAGCCGCTACGCGGCCCTGCCGCGAGCCGCACACAATCCGCGCTCTATCAACGAATGTGGGCTACCTGACAGCCCACAAAGGGCGCAAAACTTGGAGTTGAAGGCGTTAATCCGTTAATCTTTCATAGTTGCCTGCGGTGGACTACACCGCTCAATACTGTCCTGTGAAAACGGGAATAACCTATTTTGACAACCGAGGAGATCATCGTGGCTGCCGTTTGTGACGTGTGCGGTAAGGGACCCGGCTTCGGCAAGAGCGTGTCACACTCTCACGTTCGCACCAACCGCCGCTGGAATCCGAACATTCAGCGCGTTCGCGCCCTTGTTGAGGGCACCCCGAAGCGCCTGAACGTGTGCACCAAGTGCCTGAAATCCGACAAGGTTCAGCGCGCTATCTGATAGCCGCACACCTGTTGGATGACCTTTAAAAGGTCACCACACTTTATGAGTCTGGCTCGCAAGGATGCCCTTGCGAGCCAGACTTTTTCACCTCGAGTGCCTCTTACTCGTTCTTGAAGTGATCCCACTTCCCACGCAAGGGGCGGCCGTTCAGGAACATATTCGCGTTTTCCCCTTCACCGACCTCGCGGACGCGTCCCACAATGCGGAATCCTTCGGGAATGGTCGCATCTGGCCCAAAGGCAGCGATCATGCCGTGGTCTTCACCGCCGAAGACGACCCATTCCACCGGGTTCACACCGCAGATCTCGGCGAGCTGACGCAACGGATCTGCTTCGCGTTCCAACGCAGTCGGGTCGAGGTCAATGATCACACCAGACGCTTTCGCCATACGCGTGCCATCCATAGCAATGCCATCAGATAGGTCCATCATTGCGTGGGCACCGGCGCGCGCAGCAGCTGGCCCAGTCTCCAACGGTGGCTCGGGAGCGCGATACATGTTGAGGGCTTCAGCCATAATCCCCATTGACTCGTCGTCACGAATTGCAGGGTCAATGTGCTCGCCCAGCAACAGATCCAAGCCGGCGTGCGAGAAGCCAACTCGACCACTCACCGCGATCACATCACCAGGTTTCGCTCCCGAACGCACCACGGGATCGCCTTCGCACCAGCCCATGACGGTCATCGACAGCACCAGCTTTTCTCCCGCCGACATATCACCGCCGACGACGCCGGCACCGACTTCGCGAGCACGATCGCCGATACCTCGAACCACATCGATCAGCCATTCGACTTCGGTGTCAGGAGTGAGCACAACAGAGATAACGATCGATGACGTGTACCCACCCATACCGGCAATATCTGCAAGATTCTGCGCGGTAATGCGAGCACCAATCTGGTAAGCGTCGGACCAATACCTGTGGAAGTGCTGGTCTTCGACGATGACATCCGTCGATACGACGAACGATCCTTCAGGGGTTGCAATCTGTGCACAGTCGTCACCGATTCCGATCATGGTGCGTTCACCAACGGGAAGAACTTCCTGATAGCGACGAATGAGTTCAGATTCCGAGCATTCACTTACCAACGTCATGGTTCAAGCCTAGTTGGTTCGTGGCGACAAAAGGACAGCTGGCGCCTGATTCACTCATTGACTCACGAGGCCGCGCACACTATTTCAGCGCTTCATTGGACAAGCGCGCGCACTGAGAAGCGAAAAGACACATTGAGGCTGCAGAGGCCACGTTCAGGGACTCGGCCTGACCGGTCATGTCGATGCGGACAAGAGTGTCACACGCATCGAGTTCAGCCTGGCTCATGCCCTTCGCTTCATTGCCGAAGACCCACGCATGAGATGAGGCAAGAGGACCCGCTCCCCCAGCGATTGCCTGAGTCATCAGCTGCCCAAGGTCTTCGGTGCCCACTCCGCCGCTGGTACCCAGCAGGCGCGCACCGCGCGTTTTGAGCAACCGGGCGGCCTCGTCGAACGACGGAACACCAACGAGCGGAAGGTGGAAGACACTGCCTGCGGAGGAACGGATGACCTTCGGGCTGGCAACATTGACGGTGCCCGCAACGACGATGACACCGGCGCATCCCATCGCATCAGCGGTGCGGATGATGGTACCAACGTTGCCCGGATCGCGCCCCTGGGCGAGCACAACATATGTCTGCCGAGGCGCAGTATCGCGCAACGTGGACACCACTGCGTCACGTGTTGCAACGGCAATAATGCCCTGAGCATCAGAGCTCATCGCAGAAGCGACCTCATCGGTCACCATATGGCACCAGCGGGTCACGGAAGAAGCCAGGGCGTGCACGTCAGGATGCAGACTCGCTGCACCGTCAGTGAAGTACACATCGCGAACATGCTGGCCACTAAAAGCCAGAAGTTCGCGGACTGCTTGTGGCCCTTCAACAAGCAGAAGATTCGTCTTACGACGTGCCGAGCGCCCGGCCAACGCTGCCACTTTCTTCACGCGTTCAGCGTGAGGATTGGCGAGCATGGACGGGCGCTCGGACTGAAAAGTCACCGTATGTCAGGCCTTGGGGGCGTTGACGTCTGCCGGCAGAGCATCCTTGGCAACCTGCACCAGCGCGTTGAACGCGTTGATGTCGTTGACGGCGAGCTCGGCGAGCATGCGACGGTCGACCTCAACACCAGCAAGGCCGAGGCCCTGGATGAAACGGTTGTAGGTCATGCCCTGCGCGCGCGAGGCAGCGTTGATGCGCTGGATCCAGAGGCGACGGAAGTCACCCTTGCGGGCCTTGCGGTCGCGGTAGGAGTAGACGAAGGAGTGAGTGACCTGCTCCTTGGCCTTGCGGTACATGCGGGAACGCTGACCACGATAGCCGGACGCCTGCTCGAGGACTGTACGACGCTTCTTCTTGGCGTTAACAGAACGCTTGACACGTGCCATGTTTCAAATCTCCTTTTGCGAAGCTCACTTGCCAAGGAGACGACGGACGCGCTTAACGTCTGCGTTCTCAAGGACCTGGTCAGTGGCGAGGCGGCGGGTCTTACGGCTGGACTTGTGCTCCAGCAGGTGGCGTGCACCGGCCTGCTCGCGCATGATCTTGCCCGAGCCGGTCACGCGGAAGCGCTTCTTCGCACCGGAGTGCGTCTTGTTCTTCGGCATTTGCTATTCCTTCTTTGTTCCATCAACGCTTACGCGTCAATGTCAGTTCTTGTCCGTGGTGTCCGCTTTTGCGGAACGTGCCTGGTCCTTGATTGCGCGTTCCTGACGCTTACCGCGTCGTTCCTTACGCTCTGCTTCACGACGCTTGCGCTGTTCGTTCAAAGCATCAGACTTACGTTTTGTAGGCGCGAGAACCATGGTCATATTGCGACCATCCTGGCGAGGCATGGACTCGACTGTTGCGAGCTCACCAACCTCTTCAGCCAAACGCTGAAGCAGGCGAACGCCAGCTTCAGGACGGGACTGCTCACGTCCGCGGAACATGATCATGACCTTGACCTTGTCGCCTTGGGAAAGGAAACGCTCAACGTGTCCCTTCTTAACGCCAAAATCATGGTCGTCAATCTTCAAGCGGAAGCGGATCTCTTTCAGCTGGGTGTTCGCCTGATTACGGCGAGCATCGCGAGCCTTCTGGGCGGCTTCGTACTTAAACTTGCCGTAATCCATGAGCTTGGCAACCGGCGGCTTAGCGTCGGGGGCAACCTCTACCAGGTCAAGGCCGGCCTCTTCGGCCAGGCGCAGGGCGTCTTCAACACAAACGACGCCGACCTGTTCCCCTCCGGGTCCCACGAGGCGAACCTCAGGAACTCGGATGCGCTCGTTAATGCGAGTCTCGCTGATGAGTGGCTCCTTCCACGGTACTTCGTGAAGAGCAACGAAAATGGCCTCCGTTGCACTTCATGCGCACGGAGGCCAGCCCATTTGGCAGACGCCGAAACGTCTACCGAAGAACCCGATCCCCTTTCACGTCACGCCAATTGCGTGGACCTTGGCAAGCCAAGGCGGGCATCCAGGTGGGAGGAAACTCCGCTTGCATTCCAGGCATTCGCCCAGACGGTTGCTTTGATTTTAACATCTGCGCTGATAGCGCACCAATTTCAGTGACTTCGGCGCAGATGGGATCGCTCACACACGTGGACTATGCGACGTGCGGACTATGCGACATGCGGACTATGCGACGCTCACCCAACGTGGAACGATCTCAATCCTGTCGGCTGATACCTGAAGACGTTTTGAATCTCCGATAGCAGACACCGCTTCCATCAGCGACTTTTTAAGCCCACGCTGATCAGCATTGGCGTTGACGAACAGGGTGACAGTCACGTTTCCGACTGCCCCGCAGGTCAGTTGCACGTCAACGATCGGCGAGGTTCCGTTATGGCTTACCTGCGCGAGCATCTTCAACTCTTCGGCGAGTTCTTGGTCTTTCCACGCTGGCAACCACGTGTCTCCCTGCGCAAGTGCCGCGACAAGGGGACGTGGCATCACAACGTTGGACCCGGCAGGATCCATGACAACTCGGCCTCCGGTTTCCACCAGCGCAGCAAGGGCAACGCTCCGGAATGCGAGAGCGGTAGGTCTGGCGAAAGCATCGAAAGCCCGAAGTTGATCGGCCGAAGAGAATACGGCAATCGCCTTGCCTGCCAGGCAGTCAACGCGAACAAAGTCGGTCGGTGCCTGTCCGTCGCCGTCAAACCCTGCGTGGCCTCCGGTGACACGAGGATCCTCTTCAACAGCAATCGGGACAATCACGCGATCGTGAGCCAAAGCATCGGCGAGGGCTTCCAATCTGGCTGCGCCATTATCACTATCCGCTTCAAGAGCCAGCGCACGCCTCGTCGCTTCGAGAATCTGACCCGAGTCACCACGATCGCGATTCGACATCTTCAACCGAGCAGCAAGCCGGCTCTTCTGCGCATCATCGAGAGCTGGGATTGGGCGAGAATCCGTGGTTTCACTCATCGTTTAAAGCCCCCGCGCAACTTTCAGGGCTTCTTCAATCGTGAACGCGCCAGCGTAGAGGGCTTTGCCGACAATTGCACCTTCGACGCCAACGCCAACGAGACCTCGCAGGGTGGCAATATCGTCCAGCGTTGACACGCCACCGGATGCCACAACGGCGGCGTCGGTTGCGCCGCAGACGCGAGCAAGCAGATCAACGTTCGGTCCCGACAGCATGCCGTCGCGCGTCACGTCAGTGACCACGTAGCGCACGCAACCAGCCTTGTTCAGGCGTTCGATTGTCTCCCAAAGATTGCCTCCATCGCGGGTCCATCCGCGGGCAGACAAGGTATCTCCACGCACGTCCAAGCCGATGCCAATCTGATCGCCATATTCTTTAATGACTCGTTCAGTCCACTCTGGATTTTCCAAAGCTGCGGTACCAAGGTTCACGCGACGGGCACCGGCTCCCAAAGCGCGCTTGAGCGACTCATCATCGCGAATGCCACCGGACAGTTCGACATTCATATCCACGTTCGCAGTGATCTCAGCAAGTAGCGCAGCGTTCGACCCACGTCCAAATGCGGCATCCAGATCGACGAGGTGCAGCCACGTTGCCCCAGCATCCGCGAAAGAGCGCGCAGCGTCCATCGGGTGGCCGTAGCGTGTTTCCGTACCAGCTTCACCCTGGGTCAGGCGAACGGCTTGTCCGTCGACAACGTCAACGGCGGGAAGAAGAATCAGATCGTTCATGGAAATCCTTTAATCGTTTATTGCGTGAAGTTACTTCAGTGTGTCGAGCCAGTTTGCCAGTAGCGTCATACCGGCATCTCCTGACTTTTCCGGGTGGAACTGGGTTGCACACAATGGGCCGTTTTCTACGGCTGCAACGAAGCGGGAATTTCCGTGCCGTGCCCAGGACGTCAACGGTGGGGTGGTCACTCCCCCAGCTAACGCCGCGGTCGGATCGTCATGGACACCGTAGGAGTGAACGAAATAGAAGCGCTGGTCTTCGACTCCCGCGAAAAGCTCCGAACCGGTAGCCGCTTCAATCGGTGACCAGCCCATGTGCGGAACCACTTCAGCGTCCAAACGCTTCACCACGCCCGGCCACTGGCCAAGACCCTCGCCTTCACCCTTCTCTTCGGACGAAGAGAACATGATCTGCAGGCCAACGCAGATACCCATCACCGGGCGCCCACCAGCAAGACGCATGTCAATAATGTTTTCGCCGTCAGCTACGCGCAACTGGCGCATCACCGCATGGAACGCGCCCACGCCAGGCACCAGCAAGCCATCAGCGTTCAATGCGGCTTCACGGTCTGCAGTCAGTTCAACATCGGCGCCCACATGTTCCAAAGCTCGGCACGCAGAGCGTACATTGCCCGAACCATAGTCAAAAACAACTACGTGCGTCATCGTCTACTTCTTCCACAATCCGCCAAAGAAACCGCCCGGACGCTTACGGCTCGTCCCATCCGCAGACACGGAGTCCTCGTAGTCTTCGGGGGTCGAACGTCCAAGCAGTAGATCCTCGGTTGCCTGTGGCATTGCACCAAGTAAAACACCCGCAGGAATCGTTTCCTCCGGCTGTCCGTTCACATAACGCTGGGCTGTAATCCGACCAGAAACACCGGGTTCAACCCCATCGCCTTCAACCAGCCACGACATGACAGCAACCGCCCCATATTTGGACAGGCGTGAAACAACGCGGGCGGCCTCGTCGATGGGAGCGGGCATGGGACGCTGGCCGGAAAGCAACGCATCCAACTCTTCTTCGTCAGTCGGCTGAGTTTCCACGCGCTGCCAGATCGCCGTCCACGGCTTCAAACGGACGACGCTGAGCTTCAAACCAGACAGAGCCAAAAGAGAGTGAAGCGCGCCCGGCGATGGAATCGGGGCCAGAACCAAACCAACCGACAGCTTGCCACCGTCAAGATGGAGGGATTCATCAACCGGGACATCGTCAGGATCTTTCAACACCTTGGTCGATGCGTCCCTGTTGTCTGTCTCGCTCGTCGTATCTGCGCCAGCGGGCTTTTCTCCCAGATTGTGTGCCGCCAGTACATCGTCGGCATACGCTTCACCATCAAGCGTTTCCTTGCCTAAATCTTCGCCGTCAAGGGACGCGACAAGATCCGCGAACTCGGCATCGAAGTCGTCATCACGACGCGACATAACTCTCCTCTGCTACCTACGCTCGACTCGGCTTAGAGCGCACCCTTGGTCGATGGAATTCCGTCGACGCGAGGATCCGGCTCAACGCCAGCACGAAGCGCTCGTGCCAACGCCTTAAACTGGGCCTCGACGATGTGGTGCGGGTCGCGACCAGCAAGCACGTTCATGTGCAGGCAAATTCCGGAATTGAAGGTCAGGGATTCGAAGACGTGACGCGTCATTGAACCAGTGTAGTGACCACCAATCAGGTGGTATTCCTGACCGGCAGGTTCACCCGCATGCACAATGTAGGGACGTCCCGCGACGTCAACAACCGCGTGAGCCAGCGCCTCGTCGAGCGGAACAGTCGCCTCACCGAAACGGCGAATACCGCGCTTGTCCCCTAGCGCTTCCTTCAGCGCAAGACCCAGGCAGATCGCCGTATCTTCAACCGTGTGGTGCACGTCGATATCAATATCACCCGTCGCCTTCACCGTCAGGTCAATCAGCGAGTGCTTCGACAGTGCAGTCAACATGTGGTCGTAGAAAGGCACGGACGTGGAAATGTCATTCTTGCCTGTTCCATCCAAGTTCAGCTCGAGGTGGATCGAGGACTCAGACGTCACGCGGTCAATGACGGCGGTACGCGGAGTAGCAAAGGTGTTCGTCATTTCGTGATCTCCTCAAGTGCTGCTTTGAAGCTGGCGGTTTCTTCAGGTGTTCCAATACTGACACGAAGCCAGCCCTCAGGCCCGACAACTCGGATCAGAATTCCGCGATCAAGCAGAGCCTGAAAGATGGCTTCGCGGTCATCGAAGCGTCCGAAGAGGACAAAGTTGGCATCCGAATCGACAGCGTCGAAGCCTTTGTCTTTCAGCCACGTGACCAGCTGGTCGCGTTCGGCGCGCAACGAGGCCACCTGTGCCATCAGTTCATCCGTGTGGCGCAGAGCAGCAAGCGCCGTTGCCTGCGTAAGAGTTGAGAGGTGGTACGGCAGGCGAACCAACATGATCGCGTCGATGATTTCTTGGCAGGCGCTCATATAGCCGAGGCGCAGGCCCGCCATGCCGAAGGCCTTCGACATTGTGCGACTGACGATGAGGTGCTCATTCGCGTCCAAGAGTTCAAGAGATGACGGTGTGCCGGTTCTGCGGAATTCACCGTAGGCCTCGTCAATAACGACGATCGACGCAGACGTCTGGCCATCAATCTCTGGGCCGCTTTCGCGCGCGATGTCCAGGATCCACTCAATGTCCTCGAACGGCAACGCTGTGCCCGTCGGATTATTCGGGCTGGCCAGCAGAACAGCAGAAGGACGCTGCGCTTTCAATGTTTCTTCAACGAACGCGCGGTTCAATGTAAAGTCATCATCGCGACGCCCCTGCACCCACGCGGTATTCGTGTCGCGCGCGTACTCGTGGTACATCGAGTACGTCGGAGCAAAGCTGACGGCCGTCCGGCCAGGGCCACCGAATGCTTCCAGAATCTGCACCATCACTTCATTTGAGCCGTTCGCTGCCCACATCAGTTCCGGACGCCGACGAACACCGGATTCTTTTTCTAGGTAGTCCGCGAGCGCGCCACGTAGTTCCATGAAGTCACGATCCGGGTAGCGGTTGAGACCCGCAGCCGCCTTGGCAACGGACTCAGCGATATCGGCAATCACGTTTTCGGAGGGCGAATACGGGTTCTCGTTGACGTTCAGGCACACCGGAACGTTGAGCTGCGGAGCACCGTAGGGCGAGAGTCCTTTAAGATCGGATCGAATCGGAAGAATCGTCATGGTGTCACTCTCCGTCTTTGGCAGCTGTGCGGCGGATCAGGGCGGCTTGACCGTGTGCCGGCAGATTTTCCGCGATCGCAAGCGTGTTCAGCTTGTCGCTCAACTGATCCAGTGCTTCGGCCGTGTATTCCACGACCTGCTGGGAACGCAGGTACTGCATGACATTCAATCCCGATGCGAAGCGCGCTGTGCCACCGGTGGGCAGCACATGATTCGAGCCGGCAATGTAGTCGCCGAGTGGAACCGGCGTGTACGACCCAACAAAGATGGCACCCGCGTTCTTCACCTTCAGTGCATCATCGCGGGAGTTCAGGGTCTGGACTTCCAGGTGCTCTGCGCTGTACGCGTTCACGACAGTCAGTCCGTCTTCCACATCATCGACGAGGACAATACCGGACTGTGGGCCTGACAGGGCGGTAAGAATACGCTCGGTGTGCGTTGTCGCCTGCGCCTGCACCTTGATTTCAGCTTCCACTTCGTCAGCCAGTTCCTCGCTGGAGGTCACGAGGACCGATGCTGCAGCCGGGTCATGTTCCGCCTGACTGATCAGGTCGGCGGCAACGAATGCCGGGTGAGCACTGGAATCGGCGAGGATTGCGATCTCGGTTGTTCCCGCTTCGGCGTCAATGCCGACGGTTCCCTGAACAAGGCGCTTGGCTGCGGCAACGAAAATGTTGCCCGGTCCGGTCACCACGTCGACGGGCTTCAAGACGTCATCACCATCGGTCACACCGTAGGCAAAGGATCCAATCGCCTGAGCTCCACCAATCGCCCAGACCTCATCAACGCCCAGTAACGCGCACGCCGCCAAAATTGTCGGGTGAGGAAGACCGCCGAACTCTGACTGAGGAGGAGACGCCAACGCAATAGACTCCACGCCCGCAACCTGCGCACACGCCACGTTCATCACGACGGACGACGGGTAGACAGCCAAGCCACCGGGAACATACAGGCCCACACGTTCAACTGGAATCCAACGCTGGGACACGGTTCCGCCCGGAATAATCTGCACCTGAGCAGGCGCGGGCAACTGTTGAGTATGCCCCATACGGTTGTGCGCAATCGACATCTCAAGCGCCTCGCGAATCTTCGGGTCAAGATTCGCTAAAGCATCAGCAATTGCCTGAGCCGGAACACGAAGCGAAGCCGGGCGAACACGGTCAAACTTTTCAGCCAAGTCGTACAGCGCGGGCGCGCCCTCTTCACGAACACGCTTCAAGATCGGAGCAACCTGATCTGCGGCCTTCGACGTATCCAGCGCAGCACGAGGCAACGCATGAGCAAGATCTGTCGTTTCAAGAACAGTTCCACGAAGATCCAGTCGTTGCATCAGAGTATCCATACCCCAAGCATAGGCGGGCACACACATTTGGTTCTTCGGCGCCCAACGCGCGAACATAGAAGCACACAATGCGGACAACTCACCCGCAGCCCGTAAACGCCAGAAAGGAAACGTCCATGTCAGACTTCCCCACCATCGAAGTCAGCGGAGTCATCAGACTCGGACAGTTCCTCAAACTCGCCAACCTTGCCGAAGACGGGGGACTCGCACGCGAGCTCATCCAGGGTGGCGACGTATACGTCAACCACACAGTTGAAACCAGGCGAGGTCGTCAGCTCACAGACGGTGACGTCGTAGAGGTTAACTCCCCCATGGGATCAGATGGCGCCATCGTCGCACAGATCGACTAAGCCTGAGGCGCAACAACCAAGGCCACGCCATCCCATCATTCGACCCCGACACACGAGAAACGACCAACAACGCTGGGCGGCCTCGTCCTTTTAGCACGAGCCCCCCGAAAGTAGCTCAGTGCGTGCTCAGGACTCCGTCGATGCCCACGATAGCCTTCACATGTGAGAAGAACGGTCCCGTCGGCGACACGCGCAAACGCTGATCCAACTCAACGATCGTCGTGCCCGTGCGCTCGCGGATATGTAAACGAACAGGAGAATCACCTGGGAACGCTTGAAGGACATCTTTCAACTCGCCCAGCAATTCCGCCGTACACCGCGTTGCAGGAAGCTGAAGCTCCAGCGGAGTATCGCCGTCCTCACGCAAGTCCAAAATCGTCATCGACTGGCCATAAATCGACATGCCCTCATCGCGGACATTCACGCGACCCTCAATCTGAACCACAATGTCCTGGGCAAGATGCGTTGAAATCGTCTCGTAAGAACGCGGGAAGAAAAGAACTTCAACCGACCCCGACAAGTCCTCGAGGGTCGCAACGGCCCACACACTACCCTGTTTCGTCACCTTCGTCTGAACATTTGAAATCAGACCCGCGATACGCACCGTCTGATTCGACATTGAATCCTCAGATCCGACGACCTGCGCAATCTCGTGATCCTGATAGCGAGCCAGCGCTCCTTCAATGCCACGAAGCGGATGATCCGACACGTACAAGCCAAGCATCTCGCGTTCTTGAGACAGCTTGAACTTGCGGTCGAATTCAGGGATATCCGGAATAGTGACTCCCAGGGCATGTGAACCGCTATCAGCGCCGGCATCCATACCCAACGCACCAAACAGGTCGAACTGACCAATCGCTTCGTTACGCTTCACATCGGTGATTGCTTCAACGGCCTCGTCACAACACGACAGCATTGCACGACGCGTGTAGCCCATCGAGTCAAACGCACCTGCACGGATCAGCGACTGAATCGTGCGCTTGTTGCACACAACCTGAGGCACCTTGTCCAAGAAGTCCTGGAAGGAAGTAAACGGGCCCTTTTCTTTTCGGGTCTCAACGATGGCTTCAACCACGTTCGCTCCCACGTTCTGGATCGCGTTCAGACCGAAACGAATCGCTTCACCGTCTGGCGCAAAGTTACCCTGCGACGCATTGACATCGGGGGGAAGAACCGTGATATCCATGTGTCGGGCTTCAGCCAAGTAGAGCGCACGTTTGTCCTTGTTGTCCTTCGTGGACGTCAGCAGAGCCGCCATGTACTCGGTCTTGTAGTTCGCCTTCAAAAACGCGGTCCAGTAGGACACCAAACCGTATGCGGCCGAGTGTGCCTTGTTGAATGCGTAGGCGGAGAAGGGAACAACGACATCCCAGAGAGCCTGGATTGATTCCTTCGAATAGCCGTTGTCCAGCATTCCCTGCTGGAATGCCTCGAACTGCTTTGCCAGAACCTCGGGCTTCTTCTTACCCATTGCCTTACGCAGAATATCTGCTTGGCCAAGTGAGTAGCCCGCCAGCTTCTGCGCGATCTGCATGACCTGTTCCTGATACACGATCAAGCCGTAGGTCGTACCCAGAATCGATTCCAGTGCCTCAGCCAATTCGGGGTGAATCGGCGTAATTTCCTGCTTCCCGTTCTTACGTAGCGCGTAGTTCGTGTGCGAATTCGCGCCCATCGGACCTGGACGATACAGGGCGCCGACAGCGGAAATATCTTCGAAGTTGTCGGGCTTCATCAGCTTCAGAAGGTCGCGCATACCGCCACCATCAAGCTGGAAAACGCCCAGTGTTTCACCGGCAGACAGGAGTTCGTATGTCTTTGGATCGTTGAACTCCAGGTGTTCCAGATCCGGTTCTTCCTTGCCGTTCAGCACAATGTTTTCCAGCGCGTCCGAGACGACCGTCAGGTTACGAAGACCCAGGAAGTCCATCTTCAGCAGGCCGAGTGTTTCACACGTCGGATAGTCGAACTGAGTGATGATCGCGCCATCCTGGGGACGCTTCATAATCGGAATAATGTCGGTCAGCGTATGCGAACTCATGATGACCGCACATGCGTGAACGCCCCACTGGCGGGTCAAACCTTCAAGACCGAGCGCGTACTGAACGACCTCGTGAGTCTCCGGGTTTTCTTCGTAGTACTTACGGAACTCGACAGCTTCGGCGTAACGCTTGTCATCCTTGTCAAAGATGCCGTGAACGCTAATGTCCTTGCCCATGATGGACGGCGGTAGAGCCTTCGTCAGTTGCTCGCCCACCTTGAAGTCCTTACCCAAGATACGGGCAGAGTCTTTCAGGGCCTGCTTTGTCTTAATCGTGCCGTAGGTGACAACCTGCGAAATGCGATCCTCGCCATACTTGGCCTTGACGTACTGAATGACCTCATCTCGCCTACGTTCGTCGAAGTCGACGTCGAAGTCGGGCATCGAGATACGTTCTGGGTTCAAGAAGCGTTCGAAGATCAGACCGTGTTCAAGAGGATTCAGCTCTGTAATCTTCATGGCGTAGGCAACCATTGATCCTGCGCCCGAACCACGACCAGGTCCAACGCGAATACCTTGGCTCTTCGCCCAGTTAATGTAGTCTGCCACCGTCAGGAAGTAACCGGGGAAGCCCATCGAAATAATGACATCTTCTTCGTATTTCGCCTGCTTACGGACATCGTCGGGAATACCGTTCGGGAAACGATAGTTGAGGCCCTTTTCAACCTCTTTGATGAACCACGAGGTCTTGTCTTCGCCTTCGGGCACCGGGAAGTCGGGCATGTAGTTTGCGCCGTCATCGGTGGTTGTGAAGTACACCTCGCAACGTTCAGCGATTTCCAGAGTCGAGTTGCACGCCTGTGGGAGTTCCTTCCACAGCTCGCGCATTTCTTCACTGGGACGAATGTAGTAGCCGTCGCCATCAAACTTGAATCGATCGGGGTCAGAAATACGCGAACCGGAGTTGATGCAAAGAAGAGCGTCTTGGATCTGACGGTCTTCCTTCTTCACATAGTGGGCGTCATTCGTCACGACAAGCGGAGCATCCATCAACTTCGCCAATTCCAGTAGCTGGAGCTGGGTGCGACGTTCCATTTCGATGCCGTGGTCCATGAGCTCAACGTAGAAGTTTTCTGCGCCAAAAATATCGCGGAGCTCGGCTGCTTCACGAACTGCCTCGTCCCATTGGCCAAGGCGCATACGCGTCTGAACAGCACCCGAAGGACACCCGGTAAACACAATCAAGCCCTCGTGGAACTGAGAGAGTAGTTCCTTATCCGCGCGAGGATACTTACCAAACTGTCCTTCAGTTGAGGCGTAGGAACCGAGGCGAAACAGGTTATGCATGCCCTCGGTTGAATAGGCGAGCAGCGTCAGGTGGTTGTATGAACCCGAACCCGACACGTCATCGCTCTTTTGCCAGGGTTCTCCCCATCGCACTTTTTGACGGTCAAAACGCGACGTACCGGGAGTCACATAGGCTTCCAAACCAATAATCGGCTTGACCCCGGCCTTCTTACAGTTCGAGTAGAAGTCGTATGCGCCAAACAGGTAGCCGTGATCGGTCAAGCCAATAGCGGGCTGACCCAAACGAGCCGCTTCTTCAGCCATCGCCTTCGTCTTTGCTGCGCCGTCAAGCATCGAGTACTCGGAGTGGTTGTGCAAGTGAACGAAGGAATCAGCCATGGTCTTGATGGTAGCCGTCATCGGGTGATTAAGCACCCCGGAAGGAGCGTGAGAGCTTTCCTTGAAATCACGCAGATTCACAAGCTCGACCAGCAGTTTTCGGCGTATTGACGCACCTGCCTTCTTCATCAGGCGACCAAAGATTGCACACTCGTGAGGGGTGCATGGATATGCTTTCAGTACACAACATGCCGGCGTGGTTTGCCGGTGCCCGCTACGATGATTGCGGTATCAGTCGGCGATCCTCAACGATTCCAAAGCCGCTTGCAGATCAGCGGGATAGGGTGAGCGAACAGTTGTGGGCAGACCGGTACGCGGGTGGTTAAACGTCAGTTCAACGGCATGCAACCACTGGCGCACGAGGCCCAATTCTTTGGCCTTCTTTGGATCAGCCCCATAGAAAACGTCTCCGACACACGGATGCCCCACTGCCGCGGTGTGAACACGAATCTGGTGGGTTCGCCCGGTCTCCAAATGGATTTCCAGCAGAGACGCCCCCGCCATCAGTTCCAACGTGTCATAGTGCGTCACCGCATGCTTCCCACCATCGATGACGGCCATGCGCCACTCCCGCGACGGGTGGCGACCAATAGGAGCATCAATCGTGCCCGACGGCGGATCCATATGACCGGCAACGACCGCGTGATAAATCTTCGTCACGGTTCGTTCTTTGAACGCGCGCTTCATCACCGAATAGGCGAGCTCTGACTTCGCCACCATCATCGCCCCCGATGTTCCCACATCGAGACGGTGCACAATCCCCTGGCGCTCGGGGGGACCGTACGAGGTAATGCGATAACCGGCCGCTTCCAAGTTTCCAAGAACCGTCGGGCCACTCCAGCCTGGCCCCGTATGCGCAGCAACGCCCACGGGCTTATCAACGACAACCACGTCATCATCGTCGTAAAGAATGTCCATGCCGGTGACCGGTGGTGGGGTTGTATCGGGCGCTGGGATAGTGACTTCAATCAGATCCATCGCACCGAGCTTGGTCGACTTTGAAGGAACCACGCCGTTAATCAGGACGTTTCCATCTTCAACAAGCCCCGCACACTGCGCACGCGACATCCCGAGCATGCGAGCAAGAGCCACGTCAACGCGTTCTTCTACCAGCGCGTCAGGAACAGGAAGCAAACGCGTATCACTCATGCGCGGCCTCGTCACTCAATGAATTCACGACAGGTGCATCATCTGCGTTGTCTTCACCGGAGAACGCTCCATCACGGGAAAACTCCCACGCCAACCAAATCGCGCCAATCACAATCCAAATATCAGCCACATTGCCAACGAAAAAGCCGTTGTAGTTGATGAAGTCAACGACGTGTCCAACGCCGATGCCCGGGGGCTGGATCAGACGATCGATCAAGTTACCGATCGCTCCGCCACCCAGAAGACCAAGGCAGGCCGCCGCGCTCACACGCACAGAGCGACTCAGTCCAACAATCAGGATGCCGATGATGACAACCGAGAGGACGGTGAAAACCCACGTGGACGTTTCTCCCAAAGAAAACGCGGCACCCGAATTATGAAGCAATTGGAAAGAAAGCAGCGAGCCGATAATCGGAATCGGGTGAGTGTCATCAGCTAATGCTGACAACGCCCAGAACTTCGTCACCTGATCGAGGACCACTGCGACAATCGCAATCGCTCCCGCGATAACATAGCGAGACTTTGACTGGGAGGTATTCATGTCAGGTTCTCCTTTCTGGGTTCTTTGTGTTTGCCTTATCGTAGTGAAGGCGCCCCGAGGCCCTATCTGCTAGCCAAGGATGATGGTTCTTAGCTTTTCACATGGTAATGGCGGTGGTCCTGAGAGGTACCACCGCCATTTAACCGATGTGAAGATCAGATCTGATGAAAAGATCAGTCCTGCTGGGTGTCCGGGTTGACCTGGGAGAGCAGGGTCTCGAGGTGACCACGGATCGACGAGCGGTAATCCGACTCGAAGGAACGCAACTCGTTAATGGTGCCCTCAAGGCGAGTGCGTTCTTCGTCAAGCTTCGCAAGGATGGTTTCGTGCTGGTTCTGAGCGTCTGCAACGATCTCGTCGGCCTTGGCGTGAGCTTCGGCGATGATACGCTCGGATTCTTCCTTGCCGTCGCGCACGTATTCGTCGTGGACGCGCTGAGCAAGTGTAAGCATGTTGGTAGCAAAAGCAGCCGACTCGGTGTCGACGGGCGCTACGGTTTCGGCAGGGGTCTCGACGACGGTTGCAACCGGAGCCTCCTCAACGGTCTGTTCAACCGGAGCAGGAGCCTCTTCTACGACCTCGACTGCCGGGGCAACCGGAGCCTCGACAATTTCAGCACCGGAGGAGAGCTCGGCGATACGACGCTCGGCCGCTTCAAGCTTTTCCTTCAGATCCTGATTCTCGACGTTCAGGGTGTAGATCGTCGAAACGACTTCGTCAAGGAATTCGTCAACCTCAACCTGGTCGTAACCTTCGCGGAACTTTACGTACTGGAACTTCTTGTTAAGAACGTCCTCTGTAGTCAGCAGAGCCATGTGTTCGCCTCTCAATATCGTCGGGTCGATGCGATCCCAAGCGATTGACGTCGGTTGCGCATCAGGACAGTCGCCGGACAACTGTCCATCGACACATCATGGATTATCATATCTGACTCAATAGTCACACACGCAACAATGAACACATGACATGACACATTACTCACAATCTATGCGTGCGAGATTTGGCCAGTCAGGCACCTCTCCAACGGTTCAAAACAACCATTGCGGTCAAATAACAGCGTTTGACCAGCAACATCAGCGACCTTTAACCCACGAAGTCAGCCAATTGTTGCCAGAGAAATTCCTACTCGTTGCAACACGATCAGCGCGACAAAAACAATCAAGAATCCAAGATCCAGCGACAAACCGGCACCGATGCGCAGTGGCGGAATTCTTCGACGCAGGAATCGAATCGGCGGATCTGTCAGCACGTACACGAAATTCGCGATAACAAGCAGGATTCCGCGCGGTCTAAAGTTCGGCAGAAGAAACTCAAGCCAATCAAAGACCAGTCGAATGAACGCGAACAGCAGGTAGATGCTCGCAAGCCAGTAAATCGCCCAGCCGGCGTATACAAGTGCTGTCATCGAAAGCTAATCAGCCCTGGTTGAAGAGGGTTCCGCGACGGCTTCCAATCACATCGCCGGTGACCTCTACGGTTGCGGGCGACAGCAGGAAGACGCGGTTGGTCACGCGCTCAAAACCACCGCGAAGAGCGAAGGTCAGGCCGGCTGCGAAGTCAATCAGACGGCGTGCTTCTTCTTCGCGCATATCAGTGACGTTCATAATGACGGGCGTTCCGTTGCGGAAGGCTTCGCCGATCGTCTTAGCATCCGAGTATGCGGTCGGGTGGACGGTGACGATGCGCGAAAGGTCAGACGTTGTCTTCACTTCAAGGTCCTCACGGTGCAGAGGGGTGACGACGGAGGAAATCTCTTTCTGCGGAATTTCAGTCTCGTACGTAGTTTCATCTTCGTAGAGATCAAAATCCTGGGCTTCATCCTCGACTTCGTCAGCCGGGTACCAGCCCATGAACTTACGAGCTCGAGCTCCGAAACCATCCGCCATTGTGTCCTCCTGATTGTGTCGGCTCTGCAACGTTAATGCCCGCGCTGTCCGTTACGGCGCAACCTTGCCGGTATGTCGAAAAAACAGAGTGGATAATTCCGATTACGCCCCTGCCGCAAGGGACTCAAGAGCCTTTATCACCGCGCGACATGCCACTGCCTGCATCGGTCAACACATGCCCTACGCCGGGAAAATGATTGTGGCATTCCTACCGCACTCACGGTCACGCCGATAGGAGTGCAACGTGGGGTCTTCGAGAGTGCATCGCGGGTCAATTTCAATGCGGGTACACCCAAGCGCTCGCAGTTCTGCTTGAGCTGCGCGCGGAAGATCAAGAGCGGGCGTTCCCCACGATGTACGCGAGGCACTTTCAGGGCGCTCTACGGCGCACTCGTCACGCATTTGGGCGGGCACTTCATAGCAGTCACCGCAGATTGCGGGAGCAATATACACCTCAATGTCATGGCTTGGAGCAAGACGACGCATGAGAGTCACTGCTCGAGTAATGATGCCGTCGAACAAGCCTTTTCTTCCGGCGTGCACGGCTGCCACGATCGTTCCGCCCGCCGTTGACAGGACAATCGGTAGGCAGTCCGCTGTCATGACTGCAATCCCGGGAGCGTCCTGCCAGCCTCGCGCATCGATGATGACGCCATCGGCTTCAATAGTGTCCATCGGGTCGCTGAGGTTCAGCGTCGACGCGTGGGTATCGAGATTCAACGTTGGGTGCCCGTCTGCTGTCATGACGACGAGGCCGATCACATGAGAGTGGGTTTGATTCATCCAGAGGATCGGGCGCTCAAACTCGCTGGCAAGAAGCTGCCTTCGCTCCTTCACCAGCTGAAAGTCGTCACCCACGTGGTGCGCAACATTGTTCCTTAACGAGTCGGTGCCTCGATCCGCCTGGACGAGATGGATCGAGGCACCGTTGAGCTGGGTGAGCATCGCTCAGCGCAGGAAGTCCGGAATATCCAGATCCGCTGCGCTTTCAGATTCCTCATCAAAGATACGAGGAACTTCCAAAGAGGGTTCCTCTGCGACGGAGGGAGCTTCTTGCACCGGCTGCTGGGTAGCAACTGGAATCGTTGCCGTACGGGTCGGCACCTGGACAGGTGCACGATGGGCTGGGCGAGCGGACGGAACCTCACCGAGCGCGCGAGTTTCCTGCGGAGCAGCTACGGGAGCCGGGGTAGCAACAGGTGTCGTGGACTGCGCGGGAGTTTGGGTTCCGATAACGCTGGGACGCGACGCGATGTCGGTCTGCGGATCCTGCTCGTCAAAGCCAGCGGCGATGACGGTGACGATGATCTGGTCGCCCAGTGTCTCGTCGATGACCGCACCGAAGATGATGTTGGCTTCGGGGTGGACGTATTCCTGAACAAGCTTCGATGCGCGTGCGGTTTCCTGCAGGGACAGGTTCGAGCCGCCCTGGAAGAACAGGAGGACGCCACGCGCACCATCGATTGTCGATTCGAGGAGCGACGAGGAGATTGCGCGCTCGACTGCGTCGACTGCGCGATCTGTGCCGGTTGCCTGGCCAATACCCATGAGGGCCGAGCCGGCATCCTTCATCACCGACTTCACATCGTTGAAGTCGACGTTGACCATGCCGTTGATGGTAATCAGATCGGTAATGCCCTGAACACCGGAGTGCAGAACCTGATCTGCCGCTTCGAACGCCTTGGTGATCGGGAAATCTTCATCCTGAATCTCAAGTAGACGATCGTTCGGGATGACGATCAGAGCGTCGACGGCTTCACGAAGCGCTTCGACGCCCTTATTTGCCATGGATGCACGACGGTTGCCCTCGAAAGAGAACGGGCGGGTGACGACAGCCACGGTCAGCGCATCCTGTTCGCGAGCAATACGCGCAACAACTGGGGCTGCGCCGGTGCCTGTACCACCGCCTTCACCTGCGGTAACGAACACCATGTCAGCGCCTTCGAGAGCCTGAGCGATCAGGTCAACATTGTCATCGGCTGCTTTACGTCCGACCTCAGGGTCAGCACCTGCACCTAAGCCGTGGGTAATTTCGCGACCGATGTCGATCTTGATATCAGCGTTCGACAGAAGAAGATCCTGAGCGTCCGTGTTCACAACGATGAACTCAACACCACCCATGCCAGCTTCGATCATGCGATCGACAGCATTTCCGCCACCACCGCCGACGCCAACGACCTTGATTATGGCCTTGTTCTTCTGAGGTTCGTCCATTGGTCACTCTTTCTATATCAAACCCTCAACTTCAGGTTGAAGGTTCAACTTCACCCTGCTCTCGTTCGGAAGAAAGCTAGGGATTGAGTAGACCTTCTTCAAGGCGACACGCTGAACGAACAATCGACTATGACGTGACAGGATGAGTCGGCGATGAAACGTCATACACACGGACGCTCCTTTGAGCCAACAGCACGTCCAAAACCTGTGCTTTCAGCGCCCCATCATCAGGAGTTCCCCACTTCACTTGGGCACCGTTGGTCAGCGTAAACGACAGAGTTTTACCATCGGCACTCACACCCGAAACCTGCGCTTTTGTTGCCTCAGACAGGTTTGACCACAAGGAAAGAACATCCGAGGCCGCTTCGGCTCGTTCTTCATCAGTCTCCGGGAGGCTCACCAATGGAAGCCCCTCGATCAACGTAGGAGCATCAGCGAAACTCACTCCCTCATCGTCAACCTGGCGGAACGCGCCCGCACTTCCCTCGATCATCGCAGGAGTTCGCAAAGTAATTGTAATTGCCAAACCCGTCGGCCACTGTCGCTCCACTTCAGCTGAAGCGACAACAACATTCGATTCGATGGATTCAGCGATCGCCGCAGTCGGAACCCTAGGTAACGGGGTGCCCACGTACGGCGCAGTTGACGAAAGAACTGATTCCGCGGTGATCAAGGTTTCATCTGCGCCTTCAACGTGCACCGATGACGCGCTCAAAGCAAGCAGAGGCGAAAACAGCAATACCCACACCAAACCACCGATAAACGCTAGTCCCGCAGCAATCATTGCCATCGTCTTGATGCAGAGAATCCGACGCGCCCGAGCTCGCTCTTGGCGACGCAGATCAAACTCAGAACGCTCGTTGCGCTTTTCACCACCTAAGAGAACAGCGGCATCCTGCTGCCCCACCGGCCGGGCAAGTGTGACACGAGCAGAACGCAACGAAGATTTCCTTGCCCCTCGCTTGTGTGCTGCCTGTTGACGCTCTGGGGGTTGCCCAGACTCTGGAGTATCCCTATGCGGTCGCTTTGGTCGGGCAACAACCGGACGTGATGGAGGTTTTTCAGAAGAAGACTTTTGGGTAGCAGATCCCTTTGACGACAAGCGAGAAGTGGACGTCGTCTGGTGTTGCGTAGAAGTCGATCCGGGTGGCGTTCGACGCGGCTGAGGTGGCTTCACGAGGCATCCATGCGTTGCCACTCATCGATAACATCATCTGCACACTGGGTGATTGAACCAGCACCCATCGTGATCAGAACGCCCCGCGAACCAGCCTGACGCGCTCCGATTCGGGCGGCCTCGTGCATATCGTGGACACACTCAGCGCCCTTAATCTGATCCGCAATCAGAGCGGAAGTCACGGCGGGATCATCATCCTCGCGAGCAGCATAAATATCCGCAAGAACCACATGATCCGCGCCCGACAACGCCTTGGCGAAACGATCCGCGAATAAGCGCGTACGCGAATACAGGTGAGGTTGGAAAACCACGGTCACATCAGCGCCATCGGCAACCAATCGCGCCTGTTCGATCGCGGCAGAAACCTCTGTCGGATGATGCGCATAATCATCAAAAACGCGCCTGTCCCCCACAGTTCCACGGAGCTCAAAACGGCGAGCTGTCCCCGTAAAACCAGCAAGCGACGAAGCCATCAGGCCAGGTTCAACGCCAAGCTCCACGCCGGCAATCCACGCGCCAACAGCATTAAGAATGTTATGCACGCCCGGAACACCCAAGGAAAGCTCCGCGCTGATATCGCCGTAGCTGACTCGTGCACGACATGAAGAAGGCGTCGTCTCTACATCACAAATCGTCACGTCAGCATCCACCACGGACTTATCGGAGCGCCCGTAGGTCACCACGCGAATACCCAGCTCACGCGCCGACTCGCTCAGGCGGGCAGTCCCCGCGTCTTCAGCGCAACACACCAAAAGACCACCCGGAACCAGACACTTTGCGTAGTCAACGAAAACAGCTTCGAACGCTTCGCGCGTCCCATAGCGATCCAAGTGATCGGGCTCAACGTTCGTGACAACTTCGATCGACGGAGTGTAGTTCAAGAACGAGCCATCAGACTCGTCAGCTTCGGCAACAAACACGTCCGACGTGCCCAAATGCGCACCGGAACCAAACTGCGGAACAATTCCACCCACCGCGACCGACGGATCCAGACCAGCCCCACGCAGACCAACCGCAATCATCCCAGACGTAGTCGTCTTCCCGTGGGCGCCGGCAACGCCAACAAAACGCATTCCACTGGCAGCAAGCGCCAACGCCTGCGAACGATGAATGACATCCAACCCCAATTCACGCGCCCTGGTCAGCTCTGGGTTCGACTCACGAATCGCAGTTGACACAACAACCGTCGCATCATCATCAACATGAGTGGCATCGTGGCCGACGAATGCGCGAATTCCCTTTTCATTCAAACGCGCAAGAACATCCGAATCGGCACAATCTGAACCAGTCACCCGCGCGCCACGCGCAGCAAGCAGTTCAGCAACAACACTCATTCCCGCTCCACCGATACCGATGAAATGGAAGTGTCCTTCGATAGGTTCCACGTTCTCCCCCTAGCGCGCGATCTGTGAAACAACCAGGTCAGCTAAACGCGAGGCAGCATCGATCTTTGCTAATCCTGCCGATGCTGTCGCCATAGCGGACAGTTCCGGTGAAGTCAGTAGCGGGAAAACCTTCTGTCGCACCGTATCTGCGTTGAATGACGCATCATCAACCAAGAGCGCTCCGCCAGAGGCAACATGGTCATGCGCATTCAGCTTCTGTTCGCCATTACCGATAGCCAGCGGAACATACACGCACGGCAACGACAGAGCCGTCATCTCGGCAACCGTTCCTGCACCCGAACGACAGACAACCAAGTCTGCACAGGCAAGAGCATCTTCCATGGTCGTCAGATAATCCAGAACCAGGTAGCGATCGCCCACCGAACACTCGTCAACCTTGCTCCGCACAGGGGCGTCTTTTCCTTTGCCGGTCAAGTGAATCACCTGCACATTGTCAGGCAAGTCGTCAAGCGCATCAATCATGGCATCGTTCAGGTGGAGAGCTCCAAGAGATCCGCCGGTAACAAGAAGGGTCGTCTTCTTAGGGTCTACGCCCAAGTTCTTCGCCCCACGCTCGCGCGCAACACGGACACCGTCGGCATCTTGGCACGCCAACGCAAGCTCTTCGATAGCAGGACGCAAAGGAAGACCCGTTACTTGCGTGATGCCCCTGCGTGCCTTCAACGGAGTATTCGCAAACGTCAACGCAAGAACATTGGCGTAGCGCGCCCCCACCTTATTTGCCAATCCGGGCCTGGCATTCTGTTCATGAATGACAATCGGGACGCCGGCGCCTCGTGCGCCCCAGTACGCGGGAGTTGAAACATATCCGCCAAAGCCGACAACCACATCAGCATCACGAATCGCCAGACGACACTGATTCACTGCTTTACGCCAGCGGAATGGGAAAGTGAGAATCGAAGGGGAAAGTCGGCGTGGGAAAGGAACCTTTTCAATCACATGAAAAGGAAACCCTGCAACGGGAACCAAATCTGATTCCAAGCCCTGAGCTGTTCCAAGGACCTCGACGTCATATCCACGTTTGGCAAGAACCGTCGCCGTGGCCAACAGCGGATTCACGTGCCCAGCGGTACCGCCACCAGCCAAAACGACTTTGCCCAACATGTTGCCTACTTTCGAGCTTTGGATCCACCTGCTCGTCGAAGCTTCGGAGTAACCCGAGGATCACGACGACGAGTAGCAGGATCAGAATATCTCCACATAGTCATACCAGCATCACTACGCGCAAAGGACGCGACAACGCCGATGGCCAGCGCGGTGAACAGGAACGATGATCCACCATAGGACACAAGAGGCAGTGGGACACCAATAACCGGGCCGAGCTGAGTAACCGAGGCAATATTCACGAGAGCCTGGAAGCCGATCCACGTTGCCACACCGGCAGCAACGATAGCGACAAACGGGTCGGACGTTGAACGAACCAGTCGGAACATTCCCCACACCAACAAAGCAAGAGCCGTAAGCACTGCCAACGTACCCATCAACCCGAACTCCTCACCAACGATGGCGAAAATAAAGTCCGTGTGTGCCGCCTGCAGATAATTCCATTTCTCACGCGAGGCCCCCGGACCCAGTCCAGAAACACCACCGGAGCCAAAAGCCCACAGCGAATGATCAATCTGTTCGGGGGCAGACAAATCACGCTTGGGAGCAAAACCCGGAAGAACAACCAAGATTCGACGAAGACGCGTCGGGTTCTGAATGACCAAGAACACCAAAAGCGGAACAGCTAGGACGAACGCGTATCCGAACCAGCGCTTCGGCAAACCAGCAATCCACAATGCTCCCATGGCGGCGGCCGTCACAATCATTGACGTACCCAAGTCATGACCCAGCATGACGTCGATCAGCGTGACAACCACGGGTAGCCCCGCAAGAACACTCATCTGACGCCAGTTTGAAAAATCCCTATTCGGTCCGGTCAAAATGAAAGCAAGAAAGACGATCAAAGCGAGTTTCAAGAACTCTGACGGCTGAACAAGGACGGGAATACCGGGAAAATACACCCAGTTCGCGTTGCCGCCTTCAGAACGGCCAAGAGGGGTAATGACCATCGCCTGAACAATCAATCCCAGCCCGAAAGCATGGGGAGCAAAACGGACAAAAATATGGCGAGGGATCTTATGAACAACGAAGGCAATGATCAGGGCGATGACAATGATGACACTGGGACGCAAATACGCCATGTACGGGTTGGCGCCCTTGGCGATTGATGTCACCGATTGAGCTGAAAAGCCCATCATCAAACCAAAAATAGTCAGAACCACCGTGGGGACGATAATCATGTAGTACGTCGTCAGTGGTTGAATCTCATAGTGTTCATCATCCGCACCAAAAACAAAACGCGGAAGACGACGGATCACACTATCAATGGCGCTCTTGATCTTCGCCATCTACTTGGCACTCCACTGGTCACGCAAACGTTCAACAGCGTTCACAAACACGTCGCCACGCTGACCGTAGTTATCAAACTGATCCCATGACGCACAGGCCGGAGCAAGAACAACAAAATCACCGGGGCGTGAAAGAGCGACAGCCTCATTGACGACGGAGAACATCCAATCCTCATGGCCACCGACGTCAACGACCGGAACATTGGGTGCGCTCGCACGGAAAGCCTTGAGTAGGTCCGAACGGTCTTCGCCGATGATCACCGCACCGCGCAGAACCGGCTCAACGTCGCGAATAAGGTCGGTAAAGTCCTGTCCCTTTGCGTCCCCGCCAACGATCCAGACAACCGAGTGAGGAGGAAGCCCATAGAGGGATGCTTTGGCAGCGTGGGCGTTCGTCGCTTTCGAATCATCGATCCACGTGACATCAGCGACTTGCCCGACAACAGCTCTGCGATGTCCTGCTGGAGAAAAAACGCGCAGGCCATCACGAACCGCATGCGGACGCACACCGTATGCGCGTCCAAGTGCTGCCGCGCCAAGAGCATCCATCACAACAGCCGGGGAAAGACTCTCCCCATAGACCGTGCTCAAATCGCTCAAATCACCCAGGTGGGCAGCTTCACGGTGCCGGTTTTCAACGTAGGCGCGGTCAACAAGCGCACCTTCAACGATGCCCAGTTGCGACACCGAAGGCGAGCCCAGCGTGATCCCAATGGCACGCGCCCCTTCCACAACGTCTGCGTTTTCAACCATCGCTTCAACCACTCGGTCATTGGCCGGGTAGATGCAGGCAACCTGAGTGTTCTCGTATACGCGCGCCTTATCGGCAACATATGCTTCTTCGCTTCCATGCCAATCCAGGTGGTCAGCATCCACATTCAAGCACAAGGACGCCAAAGGCGAAATCGTGTAGGAGGTATGGAGTTGGAAGCTGGAGAGTTCAACAGCGAAGACGCTGGCATCTGAGTCGATTGCTTCGGTGATGGGGGTGCCAATATTGCCAACCTCAAGAACGTCGTCACCGTTGGCCCGAAGAATTGACGCAAGCATGCCCACAGTCGTTGTCTTGCCGTTCGTGCCCGTCACAGTCAGCCAGGGGCGACCAGCATGAGGGCCTTGCTCTTGAAGACGCCACGCCAATTCAACTTCACCCCAGATCGGGATCCCGGCAGCTTGAGCGCGTTCAAAGATAGGGGCGTGCGCAGGAATTCCTGGAGACACGATGATCGTGTCAACACCAGCGTCAATAACGGCGCAGGCGAGATCCCCAGCATCGGGAACAACATGAACGTCAATACCTAATTCGTCTGTGGGAGTACCGGAACGCTGGTCGAAAGCAAGAACCTCGTACCCGCGCTTCAACAGAGCTTTTGCTGCTGCTTTGCCCGATTTGCCCAGGCCGATGACGGCGTAACGATCACTCACAGCGTTGTCACCCAGTCAGCGTAGAAAATGCCCGCACCGGCCACTGCAAACAACGCGGCAATCAGCCAGAAGCGAATCACGATCGTGATTTCCTGCCAGCCTTTTAACTCGAAGTGGTGGTGCAACGGTGCCATGCGGAAGACACGCTTATGCGTTGCCTTAAAGACCGAAATCTGGATGACGTCGGACATCACGATGACAACGAAGAGTCCACCAATCACGATTGCGATGAACTCGGTGTTCGTCAGAATCGACAGGCCAGCGACCGCACCACCGAGTGCCAGCGCGCCCGTATCCCCCATGAAGATCTGAGCGGGCGAAGCGTTCCACCAGAGGAAGCCAGCAAGCGAACCGATGATCGCGGCGCAGAAAACTGCAAGGTCCAGAGGATCACGCGTCGGATAGCAGAGAGTTGTCGCCTGCCCCTGCGGGAAGCAGGATTGAATCTTCTGGAAGTAGGCGATAAACGTGTATGCGCCGAAAACGAAAATGGAACAGCCCGTGGCAAGGCCATCGAGGCCGTCGGTTAGATTCACCGCGTTTGACCAGGCGGTCACAATCAGGTTCGTCCAGATCAAATACAGGACAACCCCCAATCCGAGGCCAGCAAACCCGAGCGTGATGGGTGACAGGTGAATGAAGGACAGGTGAAGCGTACCCGGCGTTGTCCCATAGGCATTGGGGCGGGTCAGTGACATCCACGCGAAAACTGCGGCAACCGTGATCTGACCGATAATTTTCCCGGTCGGATGCAGACCAAGGGAGCGCTGACGCATGATCTTGATGCCGTCATCCAAAAGGCCAATAAAGCCAAGACCTGCGAAGAGAACAACCAGAGTCCATCCGGACCACGAGGGTCCGGATCCTGCGATCGACGCCCCAATCACCCACGCGATAATGGTTGCCAGAATGAAAACCAGACCACCCATTGTGGGTGTACCGCGCTTCGTCAAGTGCTGGGTCGGTCCGTCCTGACGGATGAACTGCCCGTACTGGTGAGCGATCAGGAATCGGATCAGCAAAGGGGTTCCCAACAGGGAAATCACCAGTGCAATGACGAAGGCGACAATAAGGCCAATCATCGCTGGACTCCCTTCTCGCGGAGTTGGTCCGCTACCTTCCACGAATATGAGAACAAGGATCCCTTCACAAGAATCACACAATCGTCTTTCAGTTTCGCACAAACAGCCGTGACAGCCTCATCAACACTACCGACGTGTTCCGCATCGATGGTGTCACCAGCACCCTCGACGTAATAGGGACCGTCTTGACCCAACAGAATCAGCGACTCGACTCCGGCATCTTTCGCCATCAGACCAACCTGGCGGTGAATGTCAGCAGACTCGTCGCCGAGTTCAAGCATTTCGGAAAGAACAGCGATCTTCGTATGCCCCTCACCGATCGAAGTGAGCGTAGCGAAAGCGGCTCTCATGGAATCGAGGTTCGCATTGTAGGCATCGTCAATCATCGTGACTTTCATACTGTCAATGCTTAATTCAACGACATCCATTCGGTGCGGAGACAGCGCCCGAGCCTCGTTGATCGCACGAATCGCTTGATCGAGTTCAAGACCAAGCTGTACCGCGCCAGCGATGGCGGCCAGTGCGTTCGCCACGTGGTGCACGCCAACGATATTCAGATTCACGAGGCCACGACCACCGGGGGCTTCAAGCGTGAAGTGTGCGTGGCCAAGGTGGTCAACGTCCACGTCGAGAGCACGGAAATCGGCTCCCTCTTTGCCTGATGGCGAGAACGTCGTAATCGGACCTGTCGACAGTTTCGTCATATTCATGACGCGCGGATCGTCGTAGTTCAAGACCACCGGAGCACCGGGGCGCGAACCTGTAATCAGCTCCCCCTTCGCCTTTTCAATCCCGTCGACTCCCCCGAAGCCACCCAGGTGAGCGTGACCAACCATCAGTTCAATGGCAACATCCGGCGACGCAATATCTGTCAAATACTTGATGTGTCCGATGCCAGACGCACCCATTTCAAGAACCAGATGGCGGGTTGTTTCATCAGCTTGAAGAACCGTCAGAGGAAGTCCAACCTCGTTGTTGAACGAGAGCTGAGGGGCAACGCTGGGAGCATCAGTACTCATAATCTGGAAAAGCAGATCCTTCGTTGTCGTCTTCCCAGCCGAGCCGGTCATCGCGATAACATCCAGCCCAAAACGCTCACGCAAGTCTTCAAGGTGAGCATGGGCAAGGCGACCCAAAGCGTAGGTCGAATCCTCGACAATAATCTGCGCAATGGACGAGGGAACATCAACGAGGTGTTCAACGATCAGTGCAACCGCACCATTGTCAACGGCCTGTTTGACGTAGTCATGCCCGTCGGTGGCCTCGCCGATTCGTGCGACATACGCTGAACCAGCTGACGCCAAGCGCGAATCTGTAACAACACGGTTCATCACAACCTGACGGTCAGCACCGTTCAGGGTTCCTGCAACTGCTTCAGCAATCCACCCAGCTAACCTGTACATGCTATTTCCTCTACGATTCATACGACTTCACTTCATCGTCTCAGTTAGTCGGCGTCGTCGGGAACAGCGTTGCCGGCGTCGTCGAAGCTGGAATACCTAGATTACGCACTGACGCTTGCGCGACCTCACCGAACAGTGGCGCCGAGGAATCAGAGGAAATGTAGGCAACTTTAGGATTGTAAAGAACAACAGAGATAGCAAGCCGAGGCGCTTCAACGGGAAGCAGGCCGGCGGTCGTCGACACAATGCCATGCTGACCGTTGACGACGATATCTGCCGTACCGGTTTTCACACCGACGCGATACCCATCAACCTTCGCAGCCCCTGCAGTACCCAGATGATCTTCAACGACGGACTCCATCATCAGCATCAGATTCTGCGCCGTATCAGCTTTCATGGCCTGCGTTGGCTTGGGCTCTTCGGGGGTTTCAACGGTCCCGTCAGCGTTCGTCCACGACTTGACCAATCGGGGAGGAATGTGGACTCCACCGTTCGCGATTGTGGCCATGAACGAGGTCTCTTGGAGCGGTGAAACCGAATAGGACTGGCCGAACATCGACACATACTGATCACGGCCCGCCCACTCGCTTGGAGGACGAAGAATACCTGTCGTTTCGCCAGCAAGCTCCACGCCCGTCAGGTCACCAAAGCCAACGGCTTTCATCATGTCGTAGCGCTGTTCATTCGACAGAGTCTGACCAACCAGAACGGTGCCAGTATTCGACGATTCAGCCAAAATACCCGTCGCAGTGAGAGTTTCACCATCGTGCTCGTGGAAGTCTGTAATCGGACCACCCGCATCGGGAAGATCCAAAGAATAGGGCACATTAAAGACCGACGTGGGAGTGATCGTCCCCGCATCCAACGCGGCCGCGAACGTCACCACCTTGCCCACCGAACCAGGTTCGACCGTATACTGCACCGAAGCCACAGGCTGAGGATTCGCGTTATCTGGGATAGTCGACTCAGAGTCCGCCATCACCAAAATTTCACCGGTCGTCACATCTTCAACGACAACGGTGCCCCATTCGGCCTTGTGATGCTCCACGCGAGCATCCAGCATGTCCTGAACAAGATGCTGCAAGTCAGCATGCAACGTCAGTTGCAGGGAACCACCGTCAACAGGCTCAACCGTTGTCTTCTTCGCGCCAGGAATAATCGCACCATTCGGAGCAATCTCATACTGCTGCGAGCCAGGCGTGCCCGTCAGCAACGTATTGAACTGCGATTCCATGCCCGACGAGCCAACGCCTTCAGCATTGACCGTACCAATCACCGGAGCAGCAACATTCCCATTGGGGAACGTCCGTTCGTAGGTGGCTTCCCACTCAATGCCGTAAATATCCAGAGCACGAATCTCTCGATACGTCACCGCATCAACATTGCGCTTCACATACGTGTAGGTCGAGTCACCCAAAAACAAGCCGCCAAGCTCAGCTTCACTCATGTGCAGAAGCGGAGCCAGCTGGCGGGCGGCCTCGACCGGGCCTCGTCCCACAACCTTCGTCTTTTCAACCCCGTTTTCCTTCGTCGTTTCTGAGTGAACATAAGAACGCAAGTTGATCTGATTAACGGCAATGTCGTAGGTCAGAATCGAGTCCGCGAGGATCGTGCCCGTCGCGTCGGTAATTGAGCCTCGTTTAGCGGCAATGCCCGTCTGCGACGTACGAACGGCCTCGCCTTCGGTTGCAAGCATGGGCGCCTTGATGATCTGTAAATCGACTAAGCGGATCGCACAGGCCATCAGGCCGAAGAAGAAAATGATGAGGATGGCAAGAGATCGCCCAAAACGCTGAGTCATACGATCTCCTGTCAGTGTCCGGCCGTTCCGCCTTCAATGGTGCCAGCTCCAAGATTAATGAAGCCAGTCCGACCACCTTTCACCATTCCCTGAGCGGTGGCAGCTTTCTCAAGTTCGGAAGCCGATGCTGCCTTTTCAATTTGGGCTTGCATCGACCACGCCTGAGCTTCAAGCTCATTCAGCTCAATCTGCTGAGTACGGATTTCGAACGCCGTTTGAGCCATGCGAGTGTGAAGAACCATCGAAGCAAGAACCGTCGCAATGATCACGACGATAGAGACGATTCCCAACATCAGAAGCGAGCGGGTGGGCTTGCTCCCCTCGACAACTCGGAACTCCCTTCTTAGTTCAAACTCGTGACGTTCCGGACGGGAAACCGGGCGCCGGGAAGCTGCAGCACTGCTCATGAGAGTTCCTTCCATTCACGAACAAGCTGGGCGCCACGCAGACGCACAGATGCGGATCGAGGGTTATGTGCGCGTTCGGCTTCATCAGCTTGGTGCACTTTGCGAGTGAGGAGTTCGACGCTCGGTGCCATCGAATCTGGAATAACTGGAAGACCTTGGGGAACATCCACCGTAGACGCACGTCGGAACAGGTCCTTGACGATGCGGTCTTCAAGCGACTGGTAGGACTCAACAACCAAACGGCCACCGATGCGCAGGCTGGCAAAGCACGCAGGCAAAGCACGTTCGAGAATATTGAGTTCGTCGTTCACTGCGATGCGAAGGGCCTGGAAAGTGCGCTTCGAAGGGTTTCCGCCTCTACGACGCGCAGCAGCAGGAATGGATGCGCGAACGATGTCAGCAAGCTGCCCCGTGCGGGTCAGAGGTTGCGTTTCACGCGTTTCCACGATGCGACGCGCAATTCGAGAGGCAAAGCGTTCTTCACCGTATACGCGCAAGATCTGTGCGATCTCTTGAGCAGTTGCACTGACCAGAAGTTCGGCAGCGCTCTGCCCCCTAGTCGGATCCATTCGCATATCGAGCGGAGCGTCAGCAGAGTAGGAGAAACCACGTTCCGCTTCGTCGAGCTGAAAGCTGGAAACCCCTAGGTCCATCAGGATCGCATCAGCTTTTCCTGCCGGAGCATATGTCGCAACGACCTCGTCGACGTGGTCGTAGGTCGTGTGAACCGCGGTGAAACGATCTGCGAACGGCGCAAGACGCTCGGAAGCAAGCGAAATTGCTTGAGGATCACGATCGATACCGATCAGGTGAATGTTCGGGAATCGCTTGAGGGCAGCTTCGGAGTGACCTCCCATTCCCAGGGTGCAATCAACGAGAACAGCACCATCGTCAGTGAGGGCAGGAGACATCATGCCCATGCATTCGTCCAGGAGGACGGGAATATGACGCTCGGACGTTTGCTTGGTGAGCTCCATGTCGCCCCCTTTCCTGCAGATGATGTGAGTGCTTTTCATCCCTCTTGGTCCCCCACCGATCTCCGACATCGGGGAAGTGAAGTCGGGGCCTCGGGTGGAGACCAAAAGGGACGAACTAGAACATTCCTGGGAAGATCTCTTCGTTCGTATCCGAGAACGCGTCGTCTTCGACGGTGAGGACTTCCTCCCACGCTTCGGAATTCCAGATTTCAGCGTGATCACCTACACCGATGACGGTGAGCTGACGGCCGAGTCCGGCGTAGCTACGCAGTTCTGCAGGGAGGGATATACGACCCTGTCGATCTGGAGCTTCTTGGAACGCACTCGCCATAAAAACGCGTCGCCAGTTTCGAACCTGCTTCGACGAGGTCGGCGCAGAAATGATCGACTGCGCGCGCTCATTGAAGGTTTCAACCGGGTAGACGTAAATGCAACGGTCCTGTCCCTTTGTGAGAACAAGTTGCTCACCCATGTCTTCACGGATTTTTGCAGGCAGAAAAACACGTCCCTTGTCGTCGAGTTTCGGCTCGAACGTACCAGTGAACATGTCTCACCACCTTTCCTTGGTTCCCACTTCCACCACTTTACCCCACACCTATTACTTTTAGTACCATTTAGAGGCAGCTTCGAACACTTTCTCTTCTTAAAAAGTCTGATTTTCTGCGAGAAAATATCTAGTGGTGAAAAGTGGGGCACATTTTTAGTTCTAGCCGATTATTCCTGCACGAGCCCCTCTCCGCCCGCTACTCCTGCATCTGAGAGTGAGAGGACGAGACCTGCCACATCACAAGCTCCTCGGCTAGAAAAGGCAGGATCCTCATCCCCAATCGCACCACCACATCACCCACCGCACCCAACGCGACAAAACCGAGCTTTTAGACCCACATTCGTCGCACCAAGTGCACCCGGGAACAGAAAAGACTCAGCCAGGCACCGACATCTAGAAGACACGAAGAGATGACACAACAGAAAAGCCCATGACCGTAGGACATGGGCTTTTCTTTACGTTTTTCGAGGCGAGGTGGAAGACGATCTCTTTAAAAATCGCGACGACGCTTTCGTTCTTCCCACCGCTGTTCTTGGTCCTCGATAAAACGCGACCACGAACCGAGGTTTCGTCGCTGTTCTTCAGGTGTAAGCGGAGCGGCTTTCTTTTCGGGCGAAGAGATCGCATACCAGACGCCACCAACCATGATGGCAAAACCGATCACGCCCATCACGATGGAAATACCTGAGTATCCAAGGGAAACTGCGCCAACCAGGACACTCAGACCTGCGATAAAAACGAAAATTCCAAGAGCGATGCGTCGGATTGAAAGCCGCAAAGCTGGAGCTTCTTCTTCCTGCTCCATTTGACGGGCAAGACGTGGCTCGTCACGACGGAACTCCTGTTCCATCTCTTCTAGTACTTGTTTTTCATAGTCAGATAGAGCCACGACGCATCCTTTTCCGCTATCCGTTAGTGACGAGTCTAACGGGTTGGGGGCGCAGATTGCGATTCGTGCCCGCTGACCTGCGGTAACAAAGTTGCTGGCCGTAGAGCATCCCTGCCAAATTTCCCCTGAATCTGGTCCATTGCTCGCTCCGAAGCCAACGGTTTTCCATCATCGTCAAGAGCTATCGCAACGCCAGCCGATCGCGGTTGAAGGACTTCAACCTTCACGCCCGCCAAACGAATCCCAGATGCCGGCATCACCTCTTTTGCGAAGAGCTCGCTTGCAGCCGCGTAGATTTGTCGTCCCACATCTGTCGGAGCGTGTAGCTTCACAGATCGAGCGATCGTGTGGAACGAGGCGTCCCTCAGTTTCAGCCCGATCCCCCATGCGACCATGTCGGCTCTGCGCAAACGCGCCGCACATTCGTGAGACGCCTGTAGCAGGAAGGCCTCCAGCTCACTCCTATCGTGAATATCAGACTCAAACGTTCGTTCGGTACTCATGGACTTTACTTCGCGACCACCGCGAACGGGACGCGGGTCGATGCCCCAGGCAAGATTGTGCAGGTGGCGCGCGCTTGCAAGGCCCACAAGTCGCGTCAGGAACGTCATGTCCAGGTTCGCGAGATCACCGATTGTGTCAACGCCAGCGAGAGCAAGCCTCTCCCCCGTTTTTCCGCCCACTCCCCAGAGTGCTCCAACGGGGAGCCCGTGCAGGAATGGGACCGTTTGATCGCGAGGAATCAGCAGTAGCCCGTCAGGTTTTGCGTTTGACGAGGCAATTTTTGCCACCGACTTTGTGGCTGCGATTCCAACCGATGCGGGTAAACCGACTTCGGCATGGATGCGGGATCGAATCAGATTTCCAATCTCGGTTGGTGACCCGAGGCGCCGACGCGACCCTGACACATCAAGGAATGCCTCATCAATACTCACTTGCTGTAAGACGGGAGTGATTTCCGACAGGATCGCCATCACTTTGTGTGAGTATTCGGAATACACGCCCCTACCAGAGAACACAAAAGTCGCTTCCGGGCACAGCGCATGTGCGCGAGCACTCGGCATTCCGGCTCGCACACCGCGAGCGCGGACCTCGTACGTGGCGCTGGTGACGACCCCTCGTCCGCCGAGATGCCCGACGATGATTGGCCGGCCTCGTAAATCTGGATTTTCCGCGATCTCTACTTGGGCGAAAAACGAGTCCATGTCGACGTGCAGGATGGGAGTCTGGGAATCGTCGTCACCCCAGAACTTTCGGGCACGCCCGTCGCGGGGAGCGTTCGACATTGCTCCTCCTTCAGTGCGAGCGCGGTCGACTCTGCTTTCGTTCACTGACTACAGTGTGACGCGTGAGCCGAAAAACTGCGCGCGGAAGCGAATTCTTTGAGATCCCCTCTGGGAGGGTTGAGATCCGTTGGGATGGTGCGCTTGCGACGCTGTATTTGAACGGTATCGAGTCATCGTGCACGAATGTGGACGATCCGACCAGCCTCGAGTTTGAGTACATGCAGCATGCGACGTGCGCTCTCGATTGCGTGATTGACGAGGCCGCCCCAGTCCGCGCGCTCCACCTTGGTGGCGCGGGATGTACTCTGCCACTCGCCTGGTCTTACCTTCGTCCGAAGTCGAAGCAGACCGCTGTCGAGATCGATCCGGATCTTCCCGATTTGGCGCGACGTGTGTTTGATCTGCCGAAATCTCCGGCACTATCGATACGTATTGGAGACGGGCGGGAAGTGATGAGCTCGTTCCGCGATTCCACATTCAACGTCATCGTGCGCGACACCTTCGCTAACGGCCAGGTTCCAGCGCATCTTGCGACTCTCGAGTGCGCGAAGATTGCGCGGGAAAAGTTGAAGGACGGCGGACTCTATATCCTCAACAGCGCTCACGGTGGCGACAGTGATGCTCGCGCTGAGATTGCCGCTATTTCCGAGGTTTTCGGCCAGGTGATGAGCATCCAGGATCCGAAGGTGGGGCGAAGCGGTAGGCGTGGCAACATTATCGTCATCGGGTATGTCGGAGCTGACTATCCGGTTGAAGACCTTGACCGCGCACTGAGGCGCCTTCCTCTACCCGCTCGGGTGACGCACGGTGCGAATCTGACGAAGTGGCGTGCAGGCACACCCGCACTGCGCGACGCCGACATCGGATATAAGGAAACTGGCGCGAGCTGAAGCCGAAAAGACACTCAAACGTGGAGCAAAGGCCTAATTCAGATGGCGCCTGTTTCTCCGCTATCCGCCTCTTCGTTTGGATCGGTTTCATCCGTGGTGTGCTCTTCGACATGCAGCGATGCGTCATCCCCGCTATCGGCACGGTGACGAGGAGTCATGGCACGAACGGCCTCTGGATCTGTTGCACGCAGGTGAACACGCTTGAGCGCCGCGGTCAGGGGATCTTCTTCCGCCATTTCTACGCTCTGGTCGTCGACGCTCGACTGATCGTCAGATACTGTTTCACTCTGCGACAAGTTCGCCAAGTAGCGCTCAATGACATCACCAATGTCCTTGTCCTGTTGAGGAGTATGACCCAGCGGAGTCTGAGTACCAAAAGAGTTCAAGGAAAAGGAAGATTCGCCAGGACTCCACGCGTCATAATGCTCTTCAAGGGACGTAATAGTCGCCATGATCTCTGGATTTGCTTCGATCAATTGCTCAATCGTGCCCTGATCCTGAGCTGCTCCTAACTCCAAGTTACCAACCGGCAACGACAGATCAGCAAAATCAGACAGGCTGGATAACAGCGCAGAGGAGCCCGCCGGGTACCCAGACTCTGCCATGTAGAACGGAACCGCAGCAAGAAGAGCAATACCATTCACACCGCGTTCAGCAAGACGACGCTGAACGAAGGAACTTGCCGGTGCAGGGAACTGCAGTGACCCCGCCATCTTCGGCTGAGGCGGAATCAAAGAAGCATCCGTGGCCTGCACGTGAACCGGGGTTGCACGAGTATGTGGAACACTCGAAGGAATGCCATGGAAGGACACGCTGATCTCAACACCAGCTTCCTTCACAAAGTCAGCAACAATGCGCGCAAATGCCTCCCACTTTGCATCCGGTTCAGGACCGTGCAGAAGCAAAATCGGGTTCCCCAAGTCATCGCGAACTCTGTCGATTGCGATTTCATGAGTCACCATTTCTTCGCTGACCCAATCACGGACCGTCATGATCGGACGATGAGAGCGGTAGTCCAAGAACTGATCGGAATCAAAAGTCGCAACACGTTCGTTCGGCAGGGCGCGAAGCATTTCAGCAACTGCCATACGACCGGCTCCGCCAGCATCCATGCTTCCGTAGAAGTGCATCACTAGGATGCGCGAATGAGTTTCACTGGCCGGCCCTCGCTCGAAAAGAAGGGCATCATTCGGTTTCATTACGTTCACATGCCCTTTCATTTCTGTTCTGTCCAATGCCATGCTCGTCAATTCAACTCGACGAACAATTCGTACTATCAACGCTACTCGGAAACAGGCCGGAGCGCCCGACGGGCCCACTGATATTCGCCTTGGGCGAATAGTCGGCCTCGTGAATCTATCTCCCCTGCGTCGCAGATCGCGGACAGTTGCACCTGGTCGCAGTTTTTCAGGCACAATAGATGGTCGCTATCTTGTCCATTCCTCGAAAGTACGCGCATGACTGACTCATCGACTTCTGCTTCGCCGGCGTCCATACCGGAGCAACGCCATGTCGACGCCGCGTATGCAAGGGTGGATGAGCTTCGAAAAAAGTACCGTGACCAGCAGGCGCGAACGCACGCAATCCACGGCGCAGGAAATCCTCAGGCCTGGACAGAACGCGAGGCACTCTCGGCTCACCTTGGTGATATGGCAGCACGCCTCGAGGCCGTTGAAGACCGCCTTGTATTCGGTCGCCTCGACATGGCTGACGGCGACCACCACCACATTGGTCGCGTTGCCCTATCGACCGCCGACGGCGAGCACCTCCTGATCGACTGGCGAGCTCCCGTGGCGATGCCCTTCTATCAAGCGACTGCCGTCGACCCAAAGGGTGTCGTGCGAAGGCGCCACATTACAACTCACGGGCGCACCGTCGTCGCGCTTGAGGATGAACTGCTGGATTCGTCGCGAGCTGAAGGTATGGATCTTCAAGGCGAAGGCGCGTTGATGAGCGCCCTTGATAAGGCTCGCGATGGTCGCATGGGTGATATTGTCGCGACAATTCAGTCCGAACAGGATGCAATCATTCGCGCTCCTCGCGACGGCGCGATCGTCGTCCAAGGCGGTCCGGGAACCGGTAAAACAGCTGTCGCCCTGCACCGCATTGCCTACCTGCTGTATGCCGAACGTGAGCGCTTAGAGCGTTCTGGTGTTCTTTTGGTCGGGCCGTCGCGCATTTTCTTGCGATACATCGAACAGGTACTTCCCTCACTGGGTGAAACTGGCGTCGTTTCGACGACCATGGGCGACCTGTTGCCCGGCGTAGACGCACGTGGAACGGAGCCACTGGGCGTTGCCCAAGCGAAAGGTCATATTGGCTGGACGCAGCTACTGAAGCAAGCGGTCAAAATGTTGCCACGCGAATTATCGGCACCGACCACGTTGCAGGTGTGGAGTCGCACGGTGACACTGACGCCGGATGACGTGTCGAAAGCGATCCGCCATGCACGGCATACGCGTCGCACTCACAATCAGGCGCGCGAAGGTTTTGCTCTGGAGCTGATGGAGGTTCTGGCAGAGCGCCTAGCCTCCGACGCCTCGTCGGCCGGTGGAGTGCTTGATTCCAACGAGGATAAAACAGAGTGGATCAGCGAAATCCGCGACTCCATTGATGCGCGTCGCGCGATCAATCTTGCGTGGATGCCAACGTCCGCCAAGACTCTTCTTCGTCGCCTCTATGCGCGTCCCCAACTGTTGGCGCATATTAACGATCGAGCAGGCCGCCCCGTTTCACCCCGCCTGTTGCCACTCGTTGAGCGTCATAGTGCTGAGTGGACCGATGCCGATATTCCCCTGTTAGACGAGCTCGAAGAATTGCTTGGACCGATGCCCACATCGCGCATCGAATCCTCAGAATCAGAAAGTGCTGCAATTGAACGCGCACGAGCTGCGATCGAAGGCCAGGGGCTTGGCGGAGGCATCGTGAATGCTGAGCAGCTTGCCGAGTCCACATTGTCTCAGCGAATGTGGACTCCCCTTGCTGAGCAGGCAGCCAACGATCGCAAGTGGGCATACGGCCATATTGTCGTTGACGAAGCTCAGGATCTCTCCCCGATGGCGTGGCGTAGTTTGTTGCGTCGTTGTCCGTCGCGGTCGTTCACGATTGTTGGTGATTTGGATCAGCGACGCGGATCGAAGCGTCCGAAGACGTGGGTTGAAGCCTTGGGGCCGGCAAGCAGAGCCTACAGCGATGAGTTTGTTCTGACGGTGTCCTACCGTACTCCGGCGACATTGACCGCCATCGCTGAGGCCGTGATGGCACGCGCAGGTAAGCCTGTTATTCACCCGATGAGCGCGGTCCGCGACGTTGAGGACTGCTACCGCGTCGTGACTGTTGAAGCAGATACGGATATGGTCGCACGCGAGGATTCGCCGGCGTGGGCGGCAGCAATTCAGGCGGCATCGCAGGCGTGTGAGCGACTTGATGCCACTTCGGGTGAAGGAAGCGGCAGGGTCGCGATTCTGGTTTCAGATTCACGAGGCCACGCATGGAATGCCGATTCCACAGGTGAGAGCGCACTTGATTCGCGGATTGCTTTGCTCAGTGCCTCGAGTTCCAAGGGGCTTGAGTTCGACACCGTTATCGTGGTTGAGCCCGGCGAGATCTTTGCTGAAGGTGTTGGTGACCTGTTCGTCGCCTTGACTCGTGCGACGCATGATTTGGTTGCTATCACTTCGAGCGATCTTCCCAGGGGAATGGATCAGTGGTAAGACGGTTCTATCCGTAGCACGAACACTTGTGCAATCGCTTGGTGTTTTTCTGGCACTATGGTGGCATGACACGCGCACTGTTGCTTGAGAATCCCCATAAGGTTGCTGACGAGGTTTTCGCAAAGAACGAGATTGATGTGTCTCGCCACGCGGGTGCCTTGGACGAAGATGAGCTGATTAAAGCCCTCGAGGGCGTGGAGTACTTGGGTCTTCGCTCGAAGACCCAAGTGACGCGACGCGTTCTCGAAGCCAACCCGCAGATCAAAGCGATTGGCGCTTTCTGCATTGGGACGAACCAGATCGACCTGGAAGCAGCCACCGAGCTGGGCATCTCGGTCTTTAATGCTCCGTATTCGAATACGCGTTCCGTTGTGGAACTGGCAATCGGCGAAATCATTGACCTGTCGCGTCGCGTCACCGTGAAGAATTCTCGCCTCCACCGTGGCATTTGGGACAAGAGCGCTGATGGTGCACACGAGGTTCGCGGTCACACGCTTGGCATTATTGGCTACGGCAATATCGGCACTCAGCTGTCCGTGCTTGCTGAAGCAATGGGCTTGAACGTTATCTTCTACGATATGGCCGAGCGCCTGTCTCTGGGCAACGCCACCCAGATGCCGACGATGGAATCCGTATTGCGCGAAGCGGATATCGTGTCGATCCACGTTGATGGTCAGGAAACAAATTCCAATCTGTTTGGCGCTCGTGAGTTCGCGATGATGAAGCCCGGTGCGCTGTTCATCAATTTGTCGCGAGGTTTTATCGTCGACATTGATGCCCTGCATGATGCGCTGGTGTCGGGTCACTTGGCCGGCGCTGCCGTTGACGTGTTTCCCCAAGAACCGAAGAAGAATGGCGATCCTTTTGATTCACCTTTGATCAAGCTGGATAACGTTATTCTTACTCCACACATCGGTGGTTCAACGGAAGAGGCTCAGTACGATATTGGTCGTTTCGTCGCGGGGAAAATCAGTGACTACCAGGACACCGGCTCAACCGACATGTCGATCAACCTGCCGAACCTCAGCTTGAATGCTTCGCAAGAGTCTCGCTACAGGATTCGTCTGATCCACAAGAACACTCCCGGTGTTCTGGCGAATATCAACCACACCTTTGCCGAGATGGGCGCGAATGTTGGTGGTCAGATTCTGGGAACTGCAGGATCAACCGGCTATGTGCTGACCGACATTTCTTCCGAACTTCCGATCGATGCGATCGAGAAGATTCGCTCGATGAAGGACACTATTCGTCTGATTACGACGACCCTGTAGGAAAAACGCTTATGTGGTCTTTTCTCGGCCTGGTCCCAACTAACCTACGGTATCGTAGGTAGTAAAGAATCGGAGGACAACGTGACTCTTACTGACCAGCTTCGAGCCCAATACGCCCCCGGCGTCCCTGAAACTATTGAGGTGCCGGATCAGACCATTCCTGCGATGGTTGAAGAGGTAGCGAAACGTTATCCGCATCAGATTGCTCTGGACTTCTTCTCGCGCCCAACCACGTACGCGCAACTGATGACGCGCGTACGCAGGGCAGCAACTGTGCTGGCCAATGCAGGAGTTCGCCAGGGGGATCGAGTTGCCCTAGCGATGCCAAACTGTCCTCAGCACGTTGTTGCAATTCTTGCGACGATGCACCTTGGCGCAATCGTGGTTGAGCACAATCCTTTGGCTCCTGACCACGAAATTCACGAGGAGTTTAACCGCCACGGCGCACGCGTTGTCATTGCATGGGAAAAGACCCTGTCGAAGCTGACGTTCCTTGATCGTGCGACCACGGTTTTTGCTGTCAACCTGACGAAGGCTCTTCCCGGTCCGAGCCAGTTGCTTTTGAAGCTTCCGATCAAGTCTGCTCGCACGAAGCGTGACGCTTTGTCGACGCGTCCCCCATCATGGGCTCGTTCGTGGGACCAGGCTGTAGATCAAGCTCCACGCTGGACCACTTCTTGCCCTGCGAGTCCTGACGATCCGGCGCTACTGATTCATACGGGCGGTACGACAGGTGTTCCGAAGGCTGCCTGCATTACACACCGTAATTTGATGGCGAACATTGCCCAGTCGATCGCATGGGTGCCGATCCTGCACGAGAACGCTGAAGTGTTCTACTGCGTTCTTCCCCTGTTCCATGCGTTTGGCTTCACCATTGGCTTGTTGTCGGGCTTGCGTTTGGGTGCCACAATTGCGCTATTTCCGAAATTCGACACAACCATGATTCTGACCAGCCAGAAGCGTCTTCCCTGTACGTTCTTCCTTGGTGTTCCACCAATGTACGAACGTTTGCTGGCTACGGCAGCCACCATGGATGTCGATCTGACGTCGATGACGTTCTCACTTTCGGGCGCTATGCCACTGTCTGCTGATTTGGCATCACGCTGGGAAGAAAAGACTGGCGGGTTGATGATTGAAGGCTATGGCATGACCGAAGCCTCACCGATCCTCCTAGGTTCCCCTCTAGCAAAGAACCGTCGCCCGGGCGCTCTTGGCGTTCCCTATCCGTCCACGCAAATCCGCATTGTCGACCAAGATAATCCGACGAAGGATGTCGAAGACGGTGAAATTGGCGAACTCATTGCACGAGGCCCCCAGGTGTTCTCCGGATACTGGGAGCAGCCGGAGGAAACAGCTGAGATCTTCACCGAAGAGGGCTGGCTTCGTACGGGCGACCTTGTCCAGGTGCGCGACGGCTTCATCTACATGGCCGATCGTCGTAAGGAAATGATTAACGCCTCTGGTTTTAACGTGTACCCCAGCCAGGTTGAGAACGCTGTTCGCTCTATGCCAGGAGTTCGCGACGTAGCGGTTATCGGTATTCCTGCCGGCTCGACCGGCGAAGATGTCGTCGCAGCAATTGTCCTTGAAGCCGGCGCTTCGATCACTCTTGCTGATGTTCGCCAGTGGGCCGAAAAGTCTATTGCTCACTATGCCCTACCACGCCAGCTCGTGGTGATGACGGAGCTTCCTCGCTCCCAGCTTGGAAAGGTCATGCGTAAGCGTGTTCGCGAACAGGTAATGGAGGTCGCCGACTCTGCGACAACTAAAATTCGCCAGTTTACGAATCGAAAGAACGACTAGCTGTCACGGTGACGCCGAAACGTTTAATCACGAGTCGAGTAGAGAATCCAGAATCTCTCGGTTCGATAGCGCCTTCTTCGTCTTGGATGAAGAGTGTGAGCCCGAAGTGGATGCGGAGGCATTGTCTTTATTACGCTCACGCAGGATGCGGATGGCTTCTTCGAAGTCTTCGAGGGTATTAAAGGCTCGATAGACGGAAGCAAAACGAAGGTAGGCGATTTCGTCGAGGTCACGGAGGAAGGGAAGAATCGCTTTTCCAACTTCATCGGAAGAGACGTTTGAAACTCCGGTTAAGCGGAGTTGTTCTTCAACCTGTTGCGCCAGGATTGCGAGATCGTCGTCAGAAACGGGGCGCCCTTGGCATGCTTTCTTCACACCGGAAACAACCTTGTTGCGCGAGAAAGGCTCGACGACACCGGCGCGCTTCACGACTTGGAACGAGGATGTTTCAAGCGTGGTGAAACGCCTCTTACATGATGTGCACGCGCGACGACGACGAATCGAGGCACCATCATCTGCGATGCGGGTATCGACGACTCGTGAATCTGGGTTATGACAGAAAGGGCAATGCACGCCTTTAACGCTACACGGCAAATAAGAAAGACGAAAAAGAAACGCGCATGAGGTGGGGGGACCTGAGTGTTAGTTCAGCGGAAGGATAACCTTCTGCCCCACCTGCAAGCCACCTTCGATGCCATTCAAACGCTGAATATCTGTCACAACATCTTCCAGGTTGCGATCGGTATCAACGCCTTGAGCCAGCGACCAGACCGATTCCCCACCGGTCACAGCATGTTCAATGGTCGGACCTGAATAGACATCGGGAGCCAGGGCGAATCCAGCCAGGCCCGCAACAACGCTGAGAGCGAGCGTCGCACACACGCCACGAACGACATGTCCGATCGACATGGTCGATTGAACCACGACCGATTGGTGGCGACAAGCCGGACGACGACGCGTTGCAGGATCATCTTGACGAAGAACGCCCTTGCGCCGACGAGCGGAAGGAGCAGACTCAATCGAGACCACATCGGCGCCATCAGCCATCCCCTGAACAAGGTGCAGGTGTGGATGAGCGTCGTGGGCAAGAGTAGCACCGGCACATGCATTCATGAGGATCTCCTTCACAACATATCGAACATATGTTCGTCGAACACTTGTACGATAACAGGTCTTCAAACAAAAGTCGAGACTTATTCGAACAAATGTTTCATTTTCGCGTCAGAATCAGATAATCTGACCTAACAAGTGCATCAGCAACCATGTAGAAACCGAATTGCACGCAACCTCACGGAGAACCTCATGACAGACAAAGCAACGCTGACTAGTCGCCAGCGAGAGATCCTTCTTGTCATTCACGAAGAGGTCAGCGCGCACGGTTTTCCTCCCTCTGTCAGAGAGATTGCCCAACGCGCACACCTTGCTTCCCCATCAACCGTGAAGTACCACTTGGACGCACTGGAACGCGCCGGCTACCTCCAACGAGTCCCCGGCTTACCGCGCGCCCTTGAACTCTCCGTAACAGCGAAACAGGAGCTCGGCGTGGACGCGCCAACTCCTCCGGCACCTCAAACAGTCACGAACGTGGTCACCATTGACCTGCCAGCCGGACACGTTGACGAAGACAGTTCGTCAATCCCCCTGGTTGGCCGTATTGCCGCGGGCGCTCCGATCACAGCAGAGCAGTACGTGGAAGATGTTTTCGAGCTACCCACTCGACTTACCGGCCACGGGCAAATGTTCATGCTGGAGGTCAGCGGAGAGTCCATGGTGGACGCTGGCATTCTGGACGGCGACTTCGTCGTTGTTCGTTCCCAATCGAACGCATCCCAGGGAGAAATCGTTGCCGCCATGATCGACGGCGAAGCTACGGTCAAGGTGTTCTCAAAGACAGACGGCCATATTTGGCTCCTGCCATGCAACGAATCCTACGCCCCCATCCCAGGCGATGAAGCCACCATTTTGGGCAAGGTGGTCACCGTCCTGCGTTCCTTGGCATAGTCGCTTCCGGGGCGTAGCCCCGGCCTCGTACCCCTGCTCGCACAGCACACACGTGTGGGGAGCACCCAACGGGCACTCCCCACACTGGACAGATACAGAACTTAGAAGCCCAAGTCCCTTGCCACCTGACGCAGGCGCGTCGCAGAGGCAGTCAGACCATCGCGCTCATTCAGCGTCAACGGCGGATTCAGGACCCTGCCCGCACCCGAACGACCAACGATTGTCGGCGCAGCCATGCAGACATCCGAGATGCCTTCCCAGTCCTCCAGCAGGCTAGAGACGGTAAGAACACGATTTTCGTCTCTAAGGACGGCACTCGCAATATTCGATGCGGCAAGACCAATTGCGTAGTTTGTCGCACCCTTGCCTTCAATGATCTTGTAGGCAGACTCAACAACATCCTGAGCAATGCGTTTACGCAATCCAATATCGAACGGTTTACCCTCCAAGGTTGGCCCCCAGTGCTCAAGGGGAACATTACCAATCTCAGCGGAGGACCACAGTGCAACTTCTGAGTCACCATGTTCACCAGCAATGTAGGCGTGAATATTCTGGGTAGCCACGCCGGTTTCACGCGACACCAGGTAGCGCAAACGCGACGTATCAAGCACAGTGCCAGATCCAAATACCTGATTGCGTGGTAGACCGGTCAGCTTCAGCGCCACATAGGTAACAACATCCACGGGATTCGTGATGAACATGAAGATTGCGTCTGGCGCAACGTTTTGAAGGTTCGGAACAATCTTCTTCATCAGTTCAACAGTTGAACCAGCAAGTTCAAGGCGCGACTGCCCCGGCTTCTGCTTGGCACCAGCGGTCACAATCACAAGGTCAGACCCACGGACGATTTCAACATCATCTGAGCCTTCAACACTGCCACACGGAGTGAATTGAATACCGTGTGCCATGTCGAGAGCTTCGGCTTCAACCTTGGCCTTGTTAATGTCCTGAAGAACGATTGTTCGAGCATCACCGCGCATTGCGCACGCGTAGGCGACTGCCGTGCCAACGGCCCCAGCCCCCACGACAGCGATCTTTGACGGACGACCCGATGACTTCGGGGGATACAAGCTATTCACACGTCCAGGCACGATGCCTTCCTTCCTCGTTGAGTGGTCTCATAGTCTCAAATTTGAATCACATTATCTCGATTTCGCATTGCTTCAAGGTAACTACGTCACCCAATTTCAGGATATTGTTAACAATTAACCTTGGACAAGCGACTTAGGGCCCCTTTCACGACCTCCTGATCGCGTGTGACCCACATTCTCGGCAACGAATTCAGCAGGTATCCACCATAGGACTTCGTGTCCACACGACGATCAAGGATCGCCACCACTCCCCTGTCCGACGCCGATCGAATCAGACGCCCAGCCCCCTGCGCCATCAGAAGCGCGGCATGAGGAAGAGAAACACCCCAAAACCCTCCAATACCACGCGCATCGGCATCCTGGGACAGAGCCTTCGTCACCGGATTATCGGGGTGCGGGAATGGAATGCGGTCGATGACGACCAGTCGACACGAGTCGCCCACAACATCAACACCCTGCCACAACGACAAGGTGCCAACCAAACACGCATCGCGCTCCCTACGGAATCGGTCAACCAGCACGCTCAAGGTTTCATCTCCCTGGCGATACACGGTGAGTTCTGTCCGATCCTTCAGAGCCTCGTACCCCTGATTCGCTGCCTTCCACGAACTGAACAGCGCCAACATTCCCCCATCGGAGGCCTGGGCAAGGGCCACCAATTCATCCGTAGCAGCGTCAGACAACCCACCCGGCCCAGGATCTGGCAAGCCGGAAGCAATATAGAGAATCCCCTGGCGCGCCGGATCGAAAGGGGTGCCCACATCGCGCGACGTCCACGGCTGCTTCGACACCATGAATCCACAATCGCGTGCCATCTGGTCGAAAGAACCACCCAACGTCAGAGTCGCTGAGGTCAAGATTGCCGGCCTACCTGAGAACCCTTTGGACCCAACGGGAAGCGCAACGTCAAGGGGCGCTAGATTCAGCGACATATTCCCCGCGTCATCTTTCGTCACAAAAGTCGCCATCGATGCCGGGTCCTCACTCCATCCGGCGATAAAGTCCCGCAATTCGTCCAGGGACCCGCGCGCAAGTATCTTGTCTGCTTGATCAGCAGATGACGCCTGTAGCTGAGTTCCGAGTTCGCGTGAGACATTATCGAGCAGCGCTAATGCGCCGACAAGCGCCTGTGGACGAGAGCCCATCAGCCCTTCCCCGCACGGGGTCAGAGCGGCAACAAAATCGACTGTAGCCATATCAAGAGCATCAGTTTCAAGCTTCGCGTTGGTTCGAAGCCTGCGTGATACGCGATGAATCATGGCCTGCGATAGCGTCATCGTCGCCTGGCTTCGTACTCTCTCAGCAAGTTCGTGGGCTTCGTCGACAACGACTGGACCAATGTCTTCAAACAGATCGTTCGGCGACGTGCAATGGATGCCAAATAGAGAATGGTTCGTGACCACCAGGTCAGCCTCTCCGGCTGCCTCCCGCGCCTGCTGGGCGAAACAGTCATCAACGTAGGGGCAGGTCTTGCCTAAACACTCACGTTTGGCGACGCTGACATGCCTCCACGCTCGGTCATCAACACCGGGGACCAGATCATCACGATCACCAGTATCGGTTTCCTTCGCCCATTGACGAAGACGCAGAACCTCTTTGCCAAGCGCGGAAGTCGACGAGTGTGCCGACGGGGCATGTGCCGGGTCGAACAGTGTGCCCTCGTCCGGATACCCACCGTTGACACGGTTCAAACACAGATAGTTTGACCAGCCCTTTTGCACAGCGACAGTGGGACGAATACCCGTCACTTTCGCAACTGCGTCTTGGACCGCAGGCGCGTCTTTCGTCAGAATCTGCCTCTGGAGTGCCAAAGTCGCGGTGGTGACGAGGCCGCGCTCGCCAGTTGCAACGCAGTGACTGAGAAGTGGCGCGAGGTAGCCAATCGACTTACCCGTACCGGTGCCCGCCTGGATCAAAATATGACCGTCAGAATTCAGGGCCTCGCTGATATCGGTGACCATTCGTCGCTGGCCATCACGTTGCGTGCCACCCATTGATTCGATCACCGCATCAAGAACCTCGATGGTCTTGCTGGCTTCGGAGTTTCCCGGTCCTACTTCCTCACTCATTCGCCACTGTCCTGGCGAGTATAGGGGGCACCTTCGGTAGCGACCGGTAGCGCCACGTCACGGATGAGCGCTGCAAGGTGCTCATCAACTCGAGCTCGAATGCGCGTTCCTTCGGCAACATATTCTTCGTGATCGACTTCGCCATCCTCGTGGATCTGATGGACCAGGTCGCCACGCGAATATGGGATCACGCAGTCAATCTGAATACGAGGCCTGGGTAGAGCTTCTTCAATGCGATGGCGAAGTTCATCGACTCCAAAGCCCGTGTATCCGGATACTGCTACCGACGACGGGAAGTAGGTGCGAAGCAGTGCTAACTGCTCTGCAGATGCAAGATCGGCTTTGTTCAGCACGATAATTTCGGGGATACCGAGAGCCCCCTCAATTTCACCCAACACCTGGTGGACAGCCTCAACTTGTCCCACCGGATCGGGGTGCGCGGCATCCACAACGTGAACGAGCAGGTCGGCTTCGCCCGCTTCTTCCAAGGTAGAGCGGAATGCTTCAACCAGCTGGGTGGGAAGATTCCGAACAAAACCAACCGTGTCTGACAGCGTGTATTCGCGACCATCCGCTGTCTGGGTCCGACGCACCGTCGGATCAAGGGTGGCGAACAGAGCGTCTTCAACGAGGACCCCTGCGCCCGTCAGTTGGTTGAGCAAAGTGGACTTACCAGCATTCGTGTAGCCAACAATAGCGACGGAAGGGACAGCTCCGCGACGACGCGATAAACGCTGAGTGCGCCGGGCAGGCTCCATCTTTCGTATTTCTTCGCGGAGCTTCGCCATGCGCGTGCGAATGCGACGACGATCCAATTCGATCTTCGTTTCGCCCGGACCTCGTGAACCGATACCCGCACCGCCCGCGACTCGACCACCCGCCTGACGGGACATCGAATCGCCCCAGCCACGAAGACGGGGAAGCAAGTATTCGAGCTGAGCCAACTCGACCTGCGCCTTACCTTCACGCGACTTCGCGTGCTGAGCGAAAATGTCGAGGATGAGAGCGGTGCGATCAACGACCTTTGCGTCGACAACATCTTCCAGTCCGCGTCGCTGGGAAGGGGCCAATTCCTCATCAACAATGACGGTATCGGCTTCAACGGCGCGCACGATCCCCGCGAGCTCTTTCGCTTTACCTGACCCCAGATAGGTGGCAGGATCCGGCTTCACCCGTTTTTGCACGACCGCATCGAGGACCTGAGATCCGGCGGTTTGCGCGAGCGCAGCAAGCTCACGTAGCGAAGTCTCGACTTCTTCTTCGGTCTGCGTCGTCCGCAGACCGACAAGGACAACCTTTTCGAGGCGAACCTGGCGGTATTCGACTTCGGAGATTTCCTCACGATCGTTGGCATAACCCTGGATACGACGGGTACCGGCACGCGCCTCTCGTTCAAGGTCGCCAGCATCTGCGGAGTGATCTTGACCGGCGGTGGATTCCAGCGCCGTGCCTCGACGCGCCAGAATGCGTGCAACAACGTCATTCGCGCGCTGTTGTGCCAATTCGTCGTCAGCCGAGAATCCGGGATTGTCCATTCAGTTCCTTCCGCGTATGTCTGCCCTCTAAGTGTGGCACCTATTCGGTCGGCGTGCGACCTACGCCCCTCTTAGTGCGTTCGTTGCCAGGCAGTCAACCCGCTAGGCTAAAGAGCGTGAATCAACAGTATTTTTCTCATTCCAGCCCTGCTCGCGCCGACGAGATATCGAAGCTGACCTACAGCGTACGAGGCCATAACTTCGACATGTCCGTCTCATCGAAGGTGTTTTCGACCAGCCGTCTGGATTTAGGAACTCGCCAGCTTCTTGCCGAAGCTCCTTGCCTTCCCGCCACCGGCACTTTCCTTGATGTGGGATGCGGTTGGGGTCCGATTGCTCTGGCAATGGCAAAGGAAGCGCCTGAAGCTACCGTCTGGGCTGTTGATGTGAACAATCGGGCGATTGATCTCACGCGCCGGAACGCCACGTCTCACGGTTGCACCAATGTGCGCGCGATGAGCGAAGACGAGGCCCTTGCAGCCGTGGCCACCGATGACGTTCGTTTTGACGTCATATGGTCAAACCCGCCGATCCGTATCGGCAAAGAGGCTCTGCATGCTCTGCTGGTGCGGTGGCTCGACCGCCTGAGCCCCACGGGTGTCGCTTATCTTGTTGTGCAGCGAAACCTTGGCGCCGATTCCCTCATTTCATGGCTGAACGGCCGCGGATACGACGCTGAAAAGTACGCGTCAAAGAAGGGCTACCGCATTATCAAGGTTCGTTCGGGCGCCTGAACTTCTGCCCCCACTTTTTACGGGTGACGCAGACCTTTGAGCGAGAGAAACAGGCTCAGACGAGTTCGAATGTAGCAACGCGAGTCGCAGGACCGGTCAGAATCACTGAAGCGTCGGTGACATGTAGCTGACCGTTCTCCCAGCTCAGGACATCGTCCAGATCAACCCACACGCGACCTCCCGGCACGTCAACGATCCACGAGGCCGGCGCTCCCTCACCTCGACGAATAGCCGTTGCAAGGGCCGCCGCACAACATCCCGTGCCACACGCAAGGGTCTCACCCACTCCGCGTTCAAGGACGCGCAGACGAATGTGGCCACTCTGATCCTCCGGGCCGGTCAGGTCAACGACGGCTTCAAGGTTTGTGCCGCGCTCATTCGAGGGCGCATAGGTGGGGCGCATAACCTCGGGGGCTTCGGACGCATCAGTGGTCGGGAAGATAATGGTGTGGAGTTCCTCTTCGCCCGCAAGCGCGACAACCGTATGCGGGTTCGGCATATCCACATATACTCCGCGCAGGGTCTGCTCAATGCCCGGGATCGTCACGTCAATGTCGGCCGTTCCACTGGATCGAGCTGGACCCATGTCAACGCGGTACAGGACCTCGGCCTCACCCCCCTGATCGATAACGCGGACAGTGCGAACTCCCCCTCTGGTGCCCACCTCAATTTCCTCATCGGTCATCAGGCCTTCGCGGCGCAGATGATCAACAAAGACGCGGATACCGTTGCCGCACATTTCCGCGATCGACCCGTCGGAATTGCGGTAGTCCATGAACCAGCGACCATCCTTCATGACGGCACGCATCAGCCCATCAGCGCCGATACCGAACGCAGGCGAGCAGAGACGACGCACCTCTACAGCATCGATATCGTTTGTGTCATCGGCATCTGTGTAGACAACGAAAGAATTCCCAGTGCCGTGGGCTTTCGCAATACGAGTTGAGGGACGTAGAGCAGTCATATCGTTAACGCTAGTGGGTCTGCGCGTCGGCGTAGTCGTCCGCCGTTTTTTGGACAATCGTAAGTGCCCGGTCCAGCAGGTCGTTCTTCGAGCTTCCGTCTTCGGCATCGATCCAGATCACGCGATGGTCAGGGCGCAACCACTTGATCTGACGCCTGGCCAACTGCCTGGTCGCGATAGCGATCGATTCCTTCGCTTCATCGATGCTCATCTGCCCATCGATCACCGCAATTGCCTGGGCATACCCCGTCGCCTTCGACGCCGTCTTCGCATCGCGCAAGCCCTGATCGATCAGGGCGCGAGTCTCTTCAATCAGACCGTCATCAAACATCATCTGGGTGCGAAGAACAATGCGTCGATCCAATTCATCGAGATCACGGCGGATCGCGATCATCACAGACGGCTTCACGAACTCTTTGACCGGCATATGCGACGAATAGGGTTTGCCAGTCAGTTCAATGACTTCGAGGGCACGAATAATACGACGAGCATTGTGCGGATCAATGCGAGAAGCAGACACCGGATCGAGGGCCTCGAGTTTGCCATGAAGCCCCCGACTGCCCAGCGGGCCTTCCGCTTCTTCTTCCAGTGCAGAGCGTACTTTCGGATCTGTTCCAGGGAACTCAATATGATCGAGCAACGCACGTTGATAAAGACCCGAGCCGCCGGCAACGATCGCAACGCTTCCCTCGCCGTGGATCGCCTCTAGGTCCGCTCGCGCATGCGTCTGATAGTGGGCAACCGACGCTTCCTGACTGATGTCGAGAACATCGAGTTGATAGTGAGGAATCCCGCGACGTTCCTCCAGCGGCGTCTTCGCCGTGCCAACATCCATGCCCCGATACAGCTGAAGTGCATCAGCACTCACGATCTGACCGCCATTTGCTCCCCAGCGTCTGCCCAATTCTTCGGCAAGATCCAGAGCCAAATCAGACTTGCCCGACGCTGTCGGTCCAACAACAGCAACAATCAGTTGCGACGGATTCGCTAGAGTCATCGCCTGGCTCTCACGATCCCCCACCTGAGCATCAGACGTGGTGCAGCGCGCATCAGCGCTTGGGATTAAAGAATGAGTGTCAGCCATGGGTTCAGTCTAAATGGCACTTCCTATTTCCCGCCGTCTACCAAACCCCGTAAGGTAGCAGTATGAGTGTGACAACAACAGATCCGGTCACCATCGACCGCATTGCACGCGCACTTGAAGACATGGGCGTTTTCCCCTTCATTTCGTCCAAGGATCAAGTTGCTGCTCTGCTTCCAAACCGTACAATCCGATTCATCGTCCCGCCCACGTCTCCAGCACAGGGCGTTGTCGACTACCCCCGCTTCTTCCACCCGTCGCACCAGCAAGCTCTGCTTGAAACAATGCGCACGTTGAACGCTTCAACATACGTGCCGAAGGCGACAACCTACACCAGCGAGCAAGGGATGATCGGTATCCGCCTCTTCCACTGCTTCAACTGGGTAGCTGGGGCGACTCATGAGCAGCTGGCAGAAGAGGTCCAGCAGTTTGTGCTCGCATCCATCGCGGTCCAAAACCGTCTTGACCAGATGTACGTTGACCCGTGGACAAAGGAGGCCTCCAATGCCTGAATGGAAGTCATTTTCGATGGGTGACGGCGCCTCTCCACTGACCGAGTCACCGATCCAGCACCTGTCCCAGACCGCTACGCCGGCACCGGGCATGGAAGCTGATGAAGCCGCTGAAAAGTGGGGTACCGAGGTTTCTGAGGTCAGCATTGAACGAATTGAAAACGTTGTTGCTGGAGATGGACTGTCCCACGGCTCAAACGAATTCGTTGTTATCACTGAAGTTGAGGGTGCTCGCATCCAGATTCACCGCGAACCAGCAGATTCGCCGTGGATTCAGATCGAAGCACGCATGGAACTCGACGCTGAGAGAGCAGCTAAGCTCGACATGCCTCGCCTGAACGAACTCACCAATAAGTGGAACGTCGACCATCTTCAGCCGACCACGTTCGCTCTTGAAACTGAAGATAGCAAGGTCGTTATCTTGGCGACCCGTTTCTTCGCTGGCAAGGGAATGTCAGACCGTCAGATCCATGCGATGGTGCGTCGCGGACTGGGAGTGACACTGCAAGCATTGAACGAAATGCCGGCTTTGCTGGCACACGCGTAAGTCTTGATCAGTGCGCACACGATTGGTGCGCGATTCGCGAAACGAAATAGCAGGTGTGCATCGCTCATCGAGCGGAGCACACCTGCTATGCGTCTATAGGGAACCGAGCAGTTTCAGTGAGGTCGTCCCACGCGGATCGTCGGAATACCCAACGACACGCGTTCGTCTTCCTCATGAGCTTGGCGACGCTCCCATGCATCGCCTGCGCGCGTACGGCGCATAGTCCATAGACCACCACCTGTCAGAGCCGAATCTGCGATCAAGTGGTGCGGGGCGCCGTGAGTGACGGTAGCGGTCACCATGTCGCCAGGACGTGGCTTATCTGCTTCGCTGATGCCCTCCGGCAAAGCAACGTGCACCAAGCGATTATCGCGGGCTCGCCCGGTAACGCGCAGTGTTTCACCATCTTTACGACCATCACCCTCAGAGATCAGGACCTCGACCGTGGTGCCTTCCAATGCAGCATTATCTTCCGCGCAAATTCGCTCTTGAAGAGCAACGAGGCGCTTGTAGCGTTCCAGTGCGACATCATCGGGAACCTGGTCTTCACGATCGGCAGCTGGCGTACCCGGACGTGGGGAATAGAGGAACGTGAACGCTGACGAGAATCGAGCCCGTTCGACAACGTCCAGCGTCTGTTGGAAGTCTTCTTCGGTTTCACCGGGGAAGCCAACAATGATGTCTGTCGTAATCGCAGCATCGGGAATCGCGGCGCGGACTCTTTCGAGAATACCCATGAACTTTTCGCGCCTATAGGAGCGTCGCATCTGACGAAGCACCGCATCGGAGCCAGATTGAAGTGGCATATGAAGGCTGGGCATCACGGTAGGAGTTTCAGCCATCGCCGCAATCACATCGTCCGTGAAGGCAGCCGGGTGAGGTGATGTGAAACGTACGCGTTCGAGACCCTCGATCTGCCCCACTGAGCGAAGGAGAGAGGCGAATGCGCCTCGTTCACCGAAACCGACACCATATGAATTGACGTTCTGTCCCAGCAACGTCACTTCGATCGCACCTTCTAAGACGACCGCCTGAACTTCGGACAGAATCTCTCCTGGACGACGATCTCGTTCTTTACCGCGCAGATGAGGAACGATGCAGAAGGTGCACGTGTTGTTGCAACCCACGGAGATTGAAACCCACGCAGCGTACGCGGATTCGCGGTGAGTGGGCAGAGTCGACGGGAAGACCTTCAACGATTCTTCGATTTCGACAGCAGCTTTGCGGTTGTGTTCAGCACGCTTCAACAGGGCGGGGAGCACATCAATATTGTGTGTTCCAAACACTGCATCAACCCATGGAGCCTTATCGATAATGCCGTCACGCATCTGTTGCGCAAGACATCCACCGACGGCGATCTGCATGCCCGGACGTTCACGTTTTACCGACGCGAGCTGACCGAGGTTGCCATACAGCTTCGTCGCAGCGTTCTCGCGAACCGAGCAGGTGTTGATAACAACAACGTCGGCACCCATGTCACCGGCATCAGTTGCTCGTGCCTGAGCTGCAGGAACACGGTCAACCGGGATGAGTCCAGCTTCTTCCAGCAAGCCAGCCATACGCTCAGAGTCGTGAACGTTCATCTGGCATCCCAGCGTTTTAATCGCATAGGTGCGCGGAAGAGCTACCTGAGATGCTTCGTCTATATTCGTTTCCATCGCGGACAGTTTAATCATTCCCATCGGTTCGGGTGAAGTGAAGAACATCGTGGGCAAGGCTGAGAGCTGCACTAACACTCTGGTTGCGTACCGCTTCCCTGTCCCCCATGAAGTGGAAGAGGCGATGGCGCTCAACAGCGCCCATCACGCAGGCGACATGCACGGTTCCGGCAGGATGAAGTCCCTGCGGTCCGGGACCAGCAACCCCCGTCGTTGCAATGCCAAGGTCTGAACCAGTGAGCTCGCAGACTCCGCGCGCCATTTGAATTGCAACGCGCCGGTCAACGGGACCGAATGACTGTAACAGGCTGGGATCAACACCCAGGATCTGAGCTTTTAATTTGGTGTCATAGGTGCACACTCCGCCAAGAAGGACAGCTGATACTCCCGGCACATCAACCAATGTGGAGCACAGTTTTCCACCGGTCAGTGATTCAGCAACGCTGACGGTGACATGATTCAGTGAGCATTGTTGAATCAGTTCAACTGCTTCTTCTACAGGCATGAGGTTCTTCCACTCAACGCACAGCCACAAAGCATGGTGTGCTATTCGTTGTCTTCAGCTTCGATGTCATCAGCAAGCACCTGCAAGACGGCACTTGAGACAACCGAAGGCGAATACCCTTTTCTGCTCAACATACCAACCAGCCGACGATAGGCAACTTGGCGACTGACACTGCCCATTGACCTGCGCTTTCGCATGGCAAGATCGAATGCCTTGTTCGCTTCATCATCAGGTTTTATCAAAGCAAGTGCTTGCTCAATGTCAGCGCGCGACAGTCCTTTACGTCGTAGTTCTTCAACGAGTGCTCGCCCGGTCTTCCCACCAAGTTCAAAACGATCATGAACAAGCATGCGAGCAAAAGCAGCATCATCAACCAACCCAACCTGTTGGAGGCGATCGATCACTTCGTCGGCAGTCTCGGTTGAGAAACCTTTTGCGACGATAGCGCTACGCAATTCGCCAGTCGAACGACTCCGAGAATCAAGCTGTCGAAGAGCAACTTCACGCGCCGCTTCGATCGCTTCAGTGCCCGTCAGAGCAGCATTCTTCTCTTTTAAGCGTGCAAGACGCTCTCCGACTGAGGAGCGCGCCTTGCACGTTCGTTCGAGCTCCGGATGATCTTCAGGATCCAGATAACGAACCATTGGTGTTAGAAACCTGCATCTTCCATCGGATCGATGTCAGGAAGATCTTGGTTTTCATCTTCGGGCTCAAGTGGTTCACCGATTCCGAGGGCTGCCAGAATCTTGTTTTCGATCTCTGTGGCAAGTTCAGGGTTATCGATCAGGAACTGACGGACGTTTTCTTTGCCCTGTCCAAGCTGATCGTCCCCGTAAGTAAACCAGGATCCCGACTTACGCACGACGCCAGCCTCAACACCCATGTCGATAATCGAACCTTCACGCGAGATGCCCTTGCCGTAGACGATGTCGAATTCGGCCTGCTTGAAGGGTGGCGCCATCTTGTTCTTCACGACCTTGGCACGCGTGCGGTTACCGACCGGGGCTCCCGCTTCCTTCAAGGTTTCAATGCGACGAACATCAATGCGAACCGATGCGTAGAACTTCAGAGCCTTGCCACCCGTTGTCGTTTCGGGAGAACCAAAGAATACGCCGATCTTTTCACGTAGCTGGTTAATGAAAATGGCCGTGGTCCCAGTGGCAGAAAGCGCACCCGTGATCTTACGAAGTGCTTGGCTCATCAGGCGAGCCTGAAGACCAACATGGGAATCGCCCATTTCGCCTTCGATTTCAGCCTTAGGAACGAGGGCTGCAACCGAGTCAATAACAATAATGTCGATACCACCGGAGCGGATCAACATATCTGCAATTTCAAGGGCCTGTTCACCGGTATCGGGCTGAGAAACCAGCAGAGCGTCCGTATCAACACCCAGCGCCTTTGCATATACCGGGTCAAGAGCATGTTCAGCGTCAATGAACGCTGCGTTACCGCCAGCCTTTTGAGCGCTGGCGACAGCATGGAGAGCAACGGTGGTCTTACCGGAGGATTCGGGTCCGTAGATTTCGATGACACGACCACGTGGCAAGCCACCGATGCCGAGAGCAACATCCAGAGCAAGCGAACCGGTGGGAATCACCTGTACCGGCGGACGCGAGTCGTCGCCCAAGCGCATGACAGAGCCCTTACCGAATTGCTTATCAATCTGAGAAAGCGCTACTTCGAGCGCCTTGTTGCGGTCATTTCCCTTGGGAGCAGACACGGGTGCATTCTTGCGACCTGCCATGATGTCCTTCTTCAGATCCGAGCCTCACCGGCTGACGATTATTCTGGCCTTTGAAGTGTGATCCCCTCTCCGAGGACACACAATGACGATATGCCTGACCATGGGCAAACCACATTGCACACCTGCTTACCTGTGGATAAGTGAGGGCAAAATGCGTCATCTACACAAAATGATATATGGAACAGGTGTTCTACACCTTCGGGCGACGCGCCGAAAGCTACGAACGAGACCTACGTCGCTCTTTTTGATCCAGTCGATGAATCCACTTCATGGACGGGTCAACACCCGTTTCGTCGACCAACGCATCCCACACTTCCTGAGGAGCAACCCCGCGATCAAGAGCCTCTTCGCACGTTCCACATAGCGAAGTGAGATAGAGGTCAGACGCGTATGAACGACCGAGCGTCGCCCCAAAGACAGCGTCAACGCCCTCCCAGAATTCAGAGACCTTCACGCGTCAGCTAATCAAGGTAACAGGGACAAGATCGTCCGGAACAGTATCCGGAACGACAACGCCATCTACAACGGCAAGGCGGTCAGAGACTTCACGCAGAACAAACCACAGCGGGACATCGAGAGCCTCGCAAATAGCTTCAAGCAACTCTGACGACGCTTCCTTCTGACCGCGCTCTACCTCTGACAGATATCCCAGCGAAACTTGAGCGCCGGCAGAGACCTCTCTGAGCGTGCGCTTTTGACGCTGACGGATACCACGCAGGACGTCGCCAAGCTCAGTCCTCAATAAAGGTGCGGTAGTCAGTGAAGCATTCATAAGAAAAGAGTATCCCCCACCATATAAAAATGCGCGCGCAGACCACGTGATAAGACCAACCCGCCGACTGGATAGCACAAGAAATGCGGACATTATCCGCGAAATTTCAACGATAAGACGCGAAAGGGGAAGTGTGTCTCACCATTAAATAAGTTGAGTCACTTTGACTCAACTTGAGGTGAGCTTGCCTTCCAGAGCTTCGCGCCCTCGACAACATAAACCAGACCAGACCAGACAGTCATCACCAATGCCAGGCCTGCGACAACCCAACCGAAGATCAGCATTCCGTGGGTCAGCGAAGCATATGCGGGCCACGAAGCACCCAGAGACTGCCACGGAATCAGAAGCAACCAGATCGCGAAAATCTGCAGAACCGTCTTCAGCTTGCCACCCTTATTTGCCGACACAACAATGTCACGTCGCAACAAAACTGCACGCAAAGCCGTAATACCAAGCTCGCGAACAGCAATCAGAATCGTCACCCACCACGGCAACAATCCAGCAATCGAGAGCACGATGAATGCACCCAGCGTAAGCGCCTTATCCGCAATCGGATCCATCAAACGACCGAAGTCTGTGATGAGATTTCGCGAACGCGCAATATGCCCATCAAGCTGATCTGTTGCGGCAGCAACCATGAAGACTACAACAGCCCACCAGCGCGCAGCAGAAGCCTCAAGGAACATCAGCCAAATGAATACCGGGACCAGAACCAGACGGAAAACGGTCAAAACATTGGGCACGTTCCATAAAGAAACATGGTGTTCATGATCAACACGAGAAACATTACTTCCCATAGCACCCCTTTTTTTGGCTTAGCGACCGGTCAGCTGCCAAGCGTCCTCATCATCGTCGGGCTCTTCATCTACCCATTGTGGTGCATTCCCACCATAATCATGTCCTGAATATGGGTCCGGTGCCGACATAGCACCATCGACCGCACCAGTGCGCACATCGGTGCCGGGAACGCCATCACCAGTTGACGCGGTCTCGTCACCCATGGAAGGCACGACCTCTGTTGCTTCGTCTAGCGTCTCTACTTCGCCTCGTAGCATGGCAAGCACCTGAGGCAACTGCTCGGGCGCAACCAACACCTGGCGCGCCTTCGACCCTTCGGATGGGCCGACGATTTCACGCGACTCGAGCAGGTCCATCAGGCGACCTGCTCTGGCAAAACCGACACGCAACTTGCGCTGAAGCATCGACGTCGAACCCAGCTGCGAGGAAACAACCAGCTCAGCTGCCTGCAACAGATCATCGAGGTCATCGCCAATATCCTCGGCGACCTTGACCTTCTTCGCCGGCGCAACCACATCCTCGCGGTACGTGGGTTGCATCTGCGACTTCACGTGCGCGACAACCTTGTGAATCTCCGACTCGCTGACCCACGCGCCCTGGACGCGCAACGGCTTCGAAGCGCCGGCAGGAAGGTAGAGAGCATCGCCCTGACCGATCAGCTTCTCAGCACCCGGCTGGTCGAGAATCGTGCGAGAGTCAGTCAGGGACGAGGTAGCAAACGCCAAACGCGAGGGGATATTCGCCTTAATCAAGCCGGTCACAACGTCAACAGACGGACGCTGCGTCGCCAGCACCAAGTGGATGCCAGCGGCACGCGCCAGCTGAGTGATGCGCTGAATCGAGGCTTCAACATCGCGCGGAGCGACCATCATCATGTCGGCGAGCTCATCAACCACCACCAGCAAATACGGGTACGGGTGAAGCGTGCGTTGCAGACCGGGCTTTGCCTGAACCTGACCGGACGCCACAGCCTTATTGAAATCGTCAATGTGCTTGAAGCCATACTCAGCCAGATCATCGTAACGCGCATCCATTTCGCGCACGACCCATTCGAGAGCCTCAGCAGCCTTCTTCGGATCGGTGATAATCGGCGAAATCAGGTGCGGAATTCCTTCGTAAATCGTCAGTTCCACGCGCTTGGGATCAACCAGGATCATGCGCACCTGCTGGGGCGTCGCACGCATCATGATCGACGTAATCATCGAATTCACGAAGCTCGACTTACCGGAACCCGTCTGGCCAGCGACCAGCATGTGAGGAGTCTTTGCGAGGTTCGTGACAACGTACCCGCCTTCGACGTCCTTACCCACGCCGACGACCAGCGGATGCTGGTTACGCATAGCAGCGCCGGAACGCAATACGTCACCCAGCGCCACGTTTTCGCGGTCAGCGTTCGGAATTTCAATGCCGATCGCTGACTTTCCAGGAATCGGAGCAAGGATACGCACGTCAGCTGAAGCCACCGCATACGCGATGTTCTTCGTCAGGTTCATCAGTTTGTCGACCTTGACGCCGGCACCAAGAACAACTTCGTAGCGCGTCACTGTCGGACCTCGTGAAAAACCGGTGACCCTCGCATCAACGTTGAAGTCAGCGAACACCTGCATCAGCGCATTGACAACCTGATCATTGACCTCGGAGCGAGTCTTGTGCGGCGGGCCGGCAACAAGAAGACTGGCCTGGGGAAGCGTGTACGTGATTGCATCGTCCAGGTTCGGCTGAAAACCGGGCTGAGCAGGAGGATCGGTGATCGGCGGAGCAGGAATACTTGTCGCTCCCCCACGCACATCGACTTCGGAGGTCGCTATATTAGCGGTCAGCCCATCGATGCCAGCAGTCGCATCAGGCAGGGAAATCACCTGAGTTGGCATGTCCTGCGGATCGGGGGAAGGCTCAGCCTTCTTCGCAAACCGAGACTTGCGCGCCGGCTTATCAACAAACTTTTCCGCATTCGCATCTTGCTCAAGGACAACCGTCGGGTCATCGCTGATCTGTGGGGAACGGAACGACTCATCACCATCATATTGTTCAAGGAAAGGATCATCGCCCGCAGCAAGATCCTCGCGCGCACGACGCCTGCGTTCGCGTGCACGTTCTTCATCGCTCATTTCTTCATCTCCACCGCGGTGGGTCAGCGAACGGAAGAAGGAGGCGAGAGCAGCCGGAGCATCGGCAACACGCGTACGAGTTGCCAGCAAGATCGAGTAAATGCCCAAAAGAATGAGGATTCCGCCAGCCCCCCACCCTGACAGCAGAAGCGTCAGTGGGCGCGCGATAAACCAGCCGATAATGCCACCGGCCGATTCAATAGCTGCTAGGTCATCGAATGCCGGATTTCCTTGACTGATATGCACCAAACCGGTCAGGGCAACCGTCAACCCAATGCCACCCGCAGTGTGGTGTGGCAAGGCGTGGTTTCCGGAGCGCGCGCGGAAGAGTTCTACGGCTTGTGCGACAAGTGCCAGTGGAACAACGACAGAGAATAGACCAACGAGGCCGGCTGCCCCGTGGTGCAATACATCCCCAGCCTGGCCGGAAATGTGGAACCACTCGCGCAGGGCGACAACGATCGCTAGCGCAAGAAGCACAAACGCAAGGCCGTCGCGCTTTACTTGCACATCAGCTGCATTGAACGCGCGAACCATCGAGGCAATACCACGCCCGATTGCTGAGAAGAACGAGGCAAGGAGCCCCGGCTTCTCCGTTATCTCGGGTTGAGCCTGCTTCTGATTCGACGTGCGCTGGCGCGACTTGGCGTTCGAGCCATTTCGGGCAGATGGGTTGCTTTTAGCCATGATGATCAAAACGCTACCCGTAGACCTGGCGAATCGTGATCGGCGCGCCGTTAAAGCGCAGTCTCACGCGGATCTCACACTCGTGACGCGTCTGCGAATAGAAGAAAGAGGCGCACGTGCAGTCTCTACAGTGCCGCGAGGCTCTCGACTGTTCCCGTTTCCATGACGATATCAATCTGTTCGCGTGAGGGAACAGGAAGAGCAGATTCATGAGAGAGCGCAATTGCGGCAGCCGCGTTCGCGATACGACATGCTTCCGCAACGTCTTTGCCGGTGATCAGAGTGGCGCACATTGTCGCGATGTGTGTATCACCGACACCAGCGGTGTCGACGACGTGCGTCTTGTAGGCGGGGATCATAACGGGTTCATCAGTCTGTGTGCGTTGCAATTCGCACCCCGACGCGCCCGTGCGACGGACCAGCGCAGCTTCGGGTCGCATGAGGTGACGCACTCCCGTGCCGGGCTCAAAAGAGTCGAGGATCGACGCCAAGGTGTTCGATTCACGGACATTCATTGTCACGACGTCAGCACGATGCAACAGCTGGCGCCATAGTTCTACGGGAACTTGCTCAACTGCCGGGGAAACGGCCACAACAAGAGTGACAGATGACGGCAGGGCTGCAGCCCATCCCGCAAGGACCTTCGCAGAATGAGGATTCGTCAAGTCAGAGGCAGCAATATGGATCAAGTCGCCAGGGGTAAGAACAAGAGAGTCCAACGCTGTACGCGACGGCTCTGACTCAACACCGGACGTCACAATCGAGGTCATCGACCCATCGGGTTCGATCAACTGCATTGCGACGCCGATGTCACCCACCAGTTCTGGAATAAGAACCTCAACTCCAGCTTCAACAAGCTGACGACGAACAGTGAACGAGTTCGGTCCAGTGCCTAACGGGGAAGCCAGCGCAGCCGGGATACCGAGAGCTGCCACCGCAGATAGGGTTGTAAAACCACCCCCGGGACGCGAGCTAGAAGCATCGGCATGGATGGAAGCGCCACGAACCGGTGAATGTGAAATGTGCATCGGAAGAACAAGCACCACCGAGTGGGTTGAGATAAAACGACCTGTCATTTCTTCCACGCTTCTTTGAGTTTGAGGCTCTTCGTTGAGGTTGCTGACACCAGAGTACGCGATAGGGACACCCTCAAACGCTCGTGCGGTGAAGAGATCCCCACGTGTGCCTCTTCTACTGTTCTACAACGACTGGGACGATCATCGGACGACGGCGGAGCTTGCGCGCCACCCAACGACCGATCACACGACGCATTGCCTGCTGGAGAACGTAGGGGTCGACTCCACCGGGAGCCGCCGCTTCCGCGAGCGCTACTTCGACGTCCGGCTGAATCTCTTCAAAGACCGAATCATCTTCTGCCATACCGATTGCGCGGATGATCGGCGCAGAAAGCACCATACCTGAATCGTGTTCAACGACGGCATAGACGGAGATAAAGCCTTCGGAGCCGAGCGTGCGCCTAGTTTCAAGCTCGTGTTCAGAGATTTCGCCGATGGAGCGACCGTCGACGTACACGTATTCGCAGGGAACGGCTCCACTGACGCGTGCCGTGCCGTCCTTTAAGTCGACGCAGACGCCGTCTTCTGCCAGCACCACGTTGTCGGGTGAGATACCGGTCTTCACGGCAAGTTGCCCGTTAGCGACCAGGTGGCGGACCTCGCCGTGAATCGGCATGACGTTGGTGGGTTGCACGATGTTGTAGCAGTAAATCAGCTCGCCTGCAGCGGCGTGGCCGGATACGTGAACCTTCGCGTTCGCCTTGTGCACGACGCGTGCGCCCAGGCGCATGAGGTCGTTGATGACGCGGTAGACGGAGTTTTCGTTTCCAGGAATCAGAGAGGACGCTAGGACCACCATGTCGCCGGGCTCAATGGAGACGCTACGGTGAGTTCCAAGGCTCATACGGGACAGCGCGGCCATTGGTTCACCCTGCGAGCCAGTTGCCATGTAGACACGCTTGGAGGGTTCAAGCATTTCAATGGTGCGCGCGTCGACAATAACGCCCTCGGGAATAGTCAGGTAGCCCTTTTCCTGAGCGATGCGCATATTGCGTTCCATTGAGCGCCCCACCAGGCAAACGTGCCGCCCGTGGTGCGCCGCAGCCTGAATAACCTGCTGGACGCGGTGGACGTGCGAGGCGAAGGATGCAACGACGATCTGTCCCGGAGCTTCACCGAATACTCGATCGAGGACAGGGCCGATTTCACGTTCGGGAGTGATGAAGCCGGGAACCTCAGCGTTCGTGGAGTCAACCATGAACAGGTCCACGCCCTCTTCACCGAAGCGAGCAAAGGCACGAAGGTCGGTCAGGCGAGAGTCAAGGGGAAGCTGATCCATCTTGAAATCACCGGTGATCAGCAGTTTTCCTGCCGGGGTGCGGACAAAGACAGCCAGAGCGTCGGGGATCGAGTGGGTCACGGAGACGAATTCAAGATCGAAGTCATCAATAGTGATTCGGTCACCTTCTGCTACGACATGCAGGTTGTCGGTGGTCAGCTTGTGCTCACGAAGCTTCGGTTCGACAAATGCCAGCGTCAGTTCCGAACCGTAGATTGGGATGTCTTCGCGGAGTTTCAACAGGTACGGAACACCGCCGATATGGTCTTCGTGACCGTGGGTGAGGACCATGCCGACAACGTCGTCCATGCGGTCTTCAATCCAAGAGAAGTCCGGGAGAATCAGGTCAACACCCGGCTGGGTTTCTTCAGGGAAAAGAACGCCACAGTCGACAACGAGGAGTTTGGAGTCGAACTCCAGCACGTTCATGTTGCGGCCCACTTCACCCAAGCCACCAAGTGGGATGATGCGAATGGCGCCCTCTTCTAGGGGTGCGGGTTCGGAAAGGTTCTCATACAGGGACTTCATAGGTCTAAGTGTGCCACGACCTCAGGGGAAATCCGTGAACACTCAGACCCAAGTCAGAGCAGTTCGGCCACTTTCAGCGCAGACTTCAAGGATTCCATTTCGTCATTCGAGGCTCCCACCAACGGCAGACGCAGAACCGGCGTTTCAATGACGCCCTGCAGGTACAGGGCTGCTTTTGCCATGACAGCCCCCTGTCCCCCGCCCATGATGGCAGCCACCAGCGGGCGAAGCGAGTAGGCAAGTTCGCGGGCTTCCCAGACCTTATCGGCATCCAGCAGGTCGATCATCTTCCGGTAGTGCGACGAGGCAACATGTGACACGACCGACACGAAACCGGAGGCTCCACCGGTCATCCAAGCGAAGTTCAAGCCGTCATCACCCGAGTAGTACTCGAGCTGAGTTCGGTGCATTCGTTCGACGCCCTGTTCAACGTTGCCTGTGGCATCTTTAACAGCTTTGATACGCGGGTGGGTGGCAAGGTCATCCAGTGTCTCATCACTGAACGCCAAGCCGGTACGTCCCGGAATGTCGTAGAGCATGACGGGAAGATCAGTTGCGTCCACAATAGCGCGAACGTGGGCACGCAGACCCACCTGAGAGGGACGGTTGTAATACGGGGAGACAACCAGCAGACCATCAGCCCCCGACGCCTGTGCCCCTTCACCAATACGCACAGCGTGCGCGGTGTCGTTCGAGCACGCACCGCAGAGAATAAACGCGCGGTCACCCACAGCTTCCTTCACAGCAACCGTCAGTTCATCCTTCTCCGGCTGATGGGTCGTCGGAGATTCGCCAGTCGTTCCAGACAGCAAAACTGTGTCAGACCCGTCGTCAACGAGCTTCTTTGCCAAACGGACCGCGGAGTCGAGATCGATTGACCCGTCAGCGTGAAACGGGGTCACCATTGCGGTTGCGAGGGAGCCGAAAAGACGGCGCGGGGTGTAGCTCATGGGTTGAGCATATGACGCGGAGGCATCGAAACAGCCCAAAGTTCACTAGGTGAACGCCTATCACTCGTCAGGTGTCTGCGTCGAAGTCCACCACAGGTGTTGGACAACATCAGGCATGTCGGGGAATGTGCGCCTCACCCCTGCCGGCCCAAACCCGCATGAGGTGAAGAAACGGATCCGGGCCTCGTCCCTTGAATCAATCCACGTACTGAGGGCGGTCGCACGCGAAACATCGACGCACGCCTGCACCAAGCGAGAGGCATGTCCGCTTCGACGGAAACTTTCGTCCACGTCCATTTCGGCAATTAACGAGGCGCCCGTGATGGCGCTACCATCACCGGCGGTGAAATCATCGGCGGGAACAACCAGAGCATAACCGGCGACCACGTTGGCGTGGAGGGCAACAAGAGTGAAGCACCCAGCGGGAGCAGGAGCAGTCAATGTTGTTGCCCACTGTTGCACAAGAACCTGTTCGCCCACCTGTGCGCTCGCGCCGAAGAGCCTCTTGAGCGAGGCTGCCTGAATACGCGCAATCTGTGGCGCATCCTGAGCCAATGCGGGGCGAACCGATCGGTCGGGCACCTTCGAAACAGACTGAGGTGCACCTGCTCCCGGCATACCAAGGTCGATGCTCATAGAAGCCCCGGCAGGTCAAGGACAGTATCCAAGCCGATCGACAGACCCGGATGCTTGCTCACTTCACGCACGCCTAACAAAACGCCGGGCATGAAAGAGAAACGGTCGAAGGAATCCGTGCGGATCACCAGCTGTTCACCAGGGTTGCCCAGCAGGATCTCTTCCGAGGCTGTCAGGCCACGCAGGCGGACAGCATGGACAGGCACGCCGTCTACGGCTCCCCCGCGGGCACCCAGTGGATCCGACTGGGTGGCATCAGGCATGGGACCACATCCGGCCTTTCCGCGCGACGCTGCGATCCCCTTCGCAGTGGCAACCGCAGTACCGGAAGGCGCATCCACCTTGTTCGGATGGTGCATTTCAATAACCTCAGCGGACTCGAAATACGGGGCGGCCAGCGCAGCGAACTTCATCGCCAGCACGGCAGACATCGCGAAGTTCGGTGCGATCAGGACGCAACGGCCAGATTCTTCAGCGTGGACGCGCACACGCTCATAGGATTCATCACTCCACCCCGTTGTGCCCACAACGACGTTCACCCCAGCGTCCAGCAGTGCGTGGACATTTGCTTCGGTAACAGACGGCGTTGAGAAATCGACGGCAACCTCGGCGCCACCAAGGTTACTGGCTGTGATCTGATCCGAAGCATCAAGACCAGCGACGAACTCCATGTCGTCTGCACCGTTCACTGCTTCAACGACGGTCGCGCCCATACGGCCTTGAGCGCCAATGACTGCTACGTGAATCATGATGAGTTCCTCTTCTTGTCTTTAGGCGTTGTTCGGAAGGACGAGAGCACGAGAGAAATTACGGCGTGCAAGGTCGGTGGCCATGGCCTTCACGTCTTCAGCGCTCACCTGGTTGATCGCGTCAATTGCTTGTTCGATGGACTTGTATCGGCCAGACACTTCAGCGCGACCAATAAGCATCATGCGCGACCAGTTATCTTCTTGGCTCAGCACGACGGAGCCTCGCACTTGGCCTCGTACGCGCTCCATCTCTGAGGCGGTCGGGCCTTCGCTTGCGAGCAACTCCAATTGGCTCCGCATGAGTTTTTCGACCTCGTCTACCTTCGCCGGCGATGTGCCCGCGTACATGCCGAAGCTACCGGTTTCCGCGTAGGACGAACCGAAAGCGTAGGTCGTGTAGGCCAAGCCTCGTTTCTCGCGAACTTCCTGGAACAAGCGCGACGACATCGACCCGCCCAGCACATTGAGCAAAACGTTAAAGGTCGGGAGTTCATCAGCGAGTGCGCGAAACCCCCTGGTGCCGATCACAACGTGAGCTTGTTCAACATCGCGACGCCTCACTATTTCCGCCGACTGAACGCCTTCGTTGGTTGCGAGCTTCGAGCGGCGCTGACGAGGCCGGCTGGATGATTTCAGCTGTGACGCCCAATTGGACGCCGACAGAGCATCGGTCACCATGTTCACGACTGCTTCATGCTCAATATCGCCGGCAACCGCAACGATCAAGTTGTTCGGCGCATAGTGGCGGTGATAGTGCTCAAACACCTTGTCACGACTGACAGCGCTAATAATGTCAGGGGTGCCACCCACCGGGCGACCAAGCGGAGTATCACCGTGAATTGCCTGCTGGAATGCTTCGTGGACGTTCTCGGTCGGAGAGTCTTTTGACATCGCGAGCTCATCGAGGATGACCCCTCGTTCCATTTCAAACTCTGCCGGATCCAAGAGCGAGTTGGTCAACATGTCAGCGATCGTCCCCACCGCCATTGTGAGATCGGTCGAAACGACGCGAGCCCAGTATGCAGTGTGTTCCTTCGCGGTTTCCGCATTCGTTTCTCCGCCCACACGGTCGAAACTTTCGGCGATGTCAAAAGCGGAGCGAGTATCCGTCCCTTTAAACAACAGATGTTCAAGGAAGTGGGTCGAACCTGCGACTTCGGGGGTTTCATCGCGAGATCCCACAGGAACCCACATGCTGACTCCAGCAGAATGCGTGGCAGGAATGTGCTGGGTGATGATACGCGTACCAAACGAAGTCACTGTCCGTCGCAGATCGCCATCAGTGTCATCCAGTAACTGATTGTCGATCGCATCGAGTGTCAGTTCGATCGGTTCGCTCACGAGTCTTCCATTTCCTTTTCTTCTGGCCGTTAACGCGATGTTCCCCCGATTGTTCAGGCGGAGGTTCAAAACGTCCACGTGTGTGAGTCTACTTGCTCAATGCTCAACCGGTTGGAGACGTTCAGGCAGAGCAGTATTGACTGAAAAATACTGTTGGGCCGGTGGCTCTGCCACCGGCCCAACGAGGTGATGAAGAACTATCAGTCTTCAGACGGAGCCTGGGTTGCTTCACCCTCGTCCTCACGCTTGCGACGCGTGCGGGTGCGCGGACGACGCTCACGACGCTCGGAGCGGTCACGGCGTTCGCGACGCTCGGGGCGACCTTCGGACTCGGAGTTGGAAGCATTGGCAGCTTCAGCGGCTGTAGCTTCGTCATCAAGGACAGCGTGCAGGGAGAGCTTGCCACGATCGCCGATTTCAGCGATCTCGACCTCAAGCTGCTGGCCAACCTGCAGAACGTCATCGACAGACTCGATGCGCTTGCCACCGACCAGGCGACGAACCTGGGAAATGTGGAGCAGGCCATCCTTACCCGGGGTCAGGGAAATGAATGCACCGAACGACGTGGTCTTGACGACCGTGCCGATGAAGCGTTCGCCGACCTCAGGCATCTGCGGGTTAGCAATCTGGTTGACCATCTGGCGTGCAGCTTCAGCGGCTTCGCCGGCAGCGGCAGCAATGTAGACGGTGCCGTCATCTTCGATCGTCAGATCTGCGCCGGTATCTTCCTGGATCTGGTTGATCATCTTGCCCTTCGGGCCAATGACCTCACCGATCTTATCCACGGGAACCTGGACGGTGATGATGCGAGGAGCGTTCGGGCTCATTTCATCAGGGCCGTCAATAGCCTGGTTGATCAGATCAAGGATGGTCAGGCGAGCGTCGCGGGCCTGAGCAAGGGCGCCACGCAGGACCTGGGAATCAATACCGTCGAGTTTGGTGTCGAGCTGGAGGGCGGTGATGAAGTCCTTGGTGCCGGCTACCTTGAAGTCCATGTCGCCGAAGCCGTCTTCGGCACCGAGAATGTCGGTCAGGGTGACAGCCTTCTGAACGCCATCAACTTCACCGGTCATGAGGCCCATGGCGATACCGGCGACGGGTGCGCGCAACGGGACGCCAGCCTGGAGTAGCGACAGAGTCGATGCGCAGACGGAGCCCATCGAGGACGAGCCGTTGGAGCCCATGGTCTCGGAGACCTGGCGGATTGCGTAGGGGAACTCTTCGCGCGACGGCAGAACCGGGATCAGAGCGCGCTCTGCAAGGTCACCGTGGCCGATTTCGCGGCGCTTCGGGGCACCCACTCGGCCGGTTTCACCGGTCGAGAAGGGAGCGAAGTTGTACTGGTGCATGTAGCGCTTCGCGGTGACGGGGCTCAGGTTGTCGAGCTGCTGTTCCATGCGAAGCATTGCCAGTGTGGTGACGCCCAGGATCTGGGTTTCGCCACGCTGGAAGATGGCGGAACCGTGGACGCGAGGCAGAACCTCGACCTCTGCGGAGAGGGAGCGGATCTGGCGCGGGGTACGACCATCCATGCGGATTTCTTCACGCAGCGTGCGCTGACGGATCGTGTACTTTTCGAGCGAACGGAAGGCTGCCTTCAGTTCCTTCTCAGCGTCTTCATGTTCGAAGCGCGCAAGCAGTGCCTCGAGCATCTCGGCCTTAACAGCATCAACGGCTTCGTCGCGTGCCAGCTTGCCTTCGGTCAGGAGCGCCTTGGCAAGCTTGTCGCCAACCCATTCCTCGACTACTGCGTATTCTTCATCGGTGTAGTCGATGAAGAGCGGGAACTCTGCAGTTTCCTTCGAAGCGGTCTTGGCGACCTCAATCTGGGCCTCGCAGAGGACCTTGATGAAGGGCTTTGCTGCTTCAAGACCATCGGCAACAACATCTTCGGTCGGAGCAATGGCACCGGCCTGGATGAGTTCCCACTGGTTCTTTCCGCCACCGGCCTCAACCATCATGATTGCGACGTCTTCGGTGCCGTCTTCAGCGGTCACGATACGACCGGCAACAACGATGTTGAAGACGGAGCGCTCGAGCTCAGACCAACGCGGGAATGCCACCCACTGGCCGTCGATCAGAGCAAGACGGGTGCCACCGATCGGGCCGGTGAAGGGCAGACCCGCGATCTGGGTAGACATGGATGCTGCGTTGATTGCCAGAACGTCGTAAGCGTCATCCGGGTGAACGGTCAGGACAGTCTCGACAACCTGGACCTCGTTGCGCAGGCCCTTGACGAAGCCGGGGCGCAGCGGGCGGTCAATCAGGCGGGCTGCGAGGATTGCCTCGGTGCCCGCGCGACCTTCGCGACGGAAGAACGATCCGGGGATACGACCCGCAGCGTACGAACGTTCTTCAACGTCGACAGTCAGCGGGAAGAAGTCGAACTGATCGCGAGGCGACTTGCCGACAGTGGTGGCCGACAGGACGGTGGTCTCGTCGTCCAGGTATGCCAGAGCGGAGCCGGCGGCCTGCTTGGCAAGGCGACCCGTTTCGAAGCGCACGGTGCGCTTGCCGAAACGGCCGTTATCAATAATCGCCTCTGCGGCGGTGATGTCTGAACCTTCCATCATGATGGGGATTCTCCTTTGTGATTCTCAACTGAAGAACTCACGTCACGCTTCGGCCTTCGATCGAAGTCCACGGCGTCGCACCCGACAAACAAGCGGGGGTCCGTGAACCACTGTCGAAAACCGGCGACGCGTTCGTGGTTCTTTCCTATTGGGTGTGTGGGTGTGTGGGTGAAAACGCCACACGTAGTGAACCGGCCCGGTCCCATACGGGATCGGGCCGGCACAAGTTCAGCGACGCAGGCCGAGACGCTCGATGAGCGAACGGTAGCGTTCGATGTCGACCGAAGCCAAGTAGCCAAGGAGGCGACGACGACGACCAACGAGCAGCAAAAGGCCGCGACGTGAGTGGTGATCGTGCGTGTGGTACTTGAAGTGCTCGGTCAGATCCTTGATGCGCTGGGTCAGCAGTGCAATCTGAACCTCGGGGGAACCGGTGTCGCCCTCGTGGGTCGCGTACTCGGCGATGATCTGGTCTTTAACGTCCTTGCTCAGCGGCACAGGCGTCTCCTTTGCTTCATTCGTTGCGCGGAGCTGTAAAGCTTTCCTTTACAGCATCGGATCCGCGGCCGTTTGACGGCTTTTCAAGGTTAGCATGATGCGGGCTTTTCCCCGTATCTACGTGGGCAGACTCACCTTGTGAAAGGACAATCACACCCGAGGGAAACCCGTTGCTTTCAGACGGCGGTCACCGAATCGGGATCCACGCGATTCGCCACGGCGATTCCGAGCACGGACGCGGTCTTCAGCAGGTCATTATCCATCTGGAAAAGTAGTTCATCGAGAGAATCGAAGGTCATCATTTCGCGAATGCGTGACACGAAGGTGACCGCGATTTTCTCGCCGTAGAGGTTCAGGTCGGATCGCCCCAGCACGTGAGCTTCAACAGTGCGCTCTACCCCATCGAACTGTGGGTTCGTTCCCACCGAGATCGCTGCGGGCAAGAATTCTGCGGACTGCGTTCCCGGAACGGTACGCACAACCCAGCCGGCATACACGCCATCAGCAGGCACAACGCCTTCAATTCCGCCCCGCAAATTGGCGGTCGGAAATCCCAGAGAACGGCCTCGTTTAAAACCGTGTTCGACCGTGCCACGGATTCGGTGCAAATGCCCCAAAACCCGGGCAGCGCCAGCGACATCGCCTTCAGTGAGCAGTTCACGCACCCACGATGAGGACCAGCGACGCCCTTCGGGAGCCTGAATATCGGTGACCATCACAACATCAAAACCGTAGGTGCGTCCCAGCGCCCGAAGCGTATCGATTGTGCCTAAGTTGTGGGCACCAAAACGGAAGTCTTCACCGACAACAACTTCAACCGCACCCAAGCGGTCAACGAGGAACTCGGTGACGAAATCTTCGGGTTCCAGCGTGTACACGCTTTGGTCATAGTGCTCCACAAGTGTCGCATCCAGTCCGCACGAGGCCATGGCATCAAGTCGATCCCGCAACGGCGAAATCAGCTGGAGGTTTACTTCCGGGCGATGCACCTGGGTCGGATGCGGGTCGAAAGTAATCGCCACGGCATCCACACCGCGTTTGCGTGCGCGCTCAACGCACGAGGCAACGACTCGGCGGTGCCCATTGTGCATACCGTCAAAGTTACCGATGGTGACCACCGACTTTTCGTCGCCGGGAATCTCAGACAGGTCGGTCCAGACCTTCATTGTGTTTCTCCAGAAAATACGTTGAGAGTCTTCAAAGAATGATTCTTAATGGCCAGCACCCCACAGAGCACTCCAGATGTATTGCATGCTGCAATGACATCGCCGGGGTTCCCTAATGCCATGACTTCCTGCGCGTCACGCGTCGGTGCCTGACCATGGGAGAAACGCTGTTCTTCTTCCGCGCTCAGAACAATGGAGGGGAACAACGAGGTCGCGGCCTCGGCAATCGGAATCAGGCCGGGAGACGGCAACGAGGGCGCGCCTGGCGAAAACTCCCCTCGCGCTTCAGTTTCCGCTTGCAGATCAGCCAGCTGGTGGGCGCCCGAAAGGGTGAACGAGGCAACACGCGTACGACGCAACGCCGTCAGGTGTGCGCCGCACCCCAGCATCTGCCCGAGGTCGCGGGCGAGGGAACGAATATACGTGCCAGACGAGCAATCGACGTGAACGTCAACATCAACGACACTGACTGGAATAGCCGTCATTTCAGCCGAATCATCATCTGTAGCAATCGCATACTCCGCCATTTGAATGCGCGGATCGCCCAGTCGTTCGAAGGCGTGGATTGTAATCGGACGCGCTTTCAGTTCAACAGAGCGGCCTTCACGTGCTAACGCGTAGGCTCGCTTACCATCGACCTTGATCGCCGAGACCGTTGCAGGAACCTGCATGATCTCACCGCGCAGGCTTGCCATTGCAGATTCGAGCGCTTCTCGGTCCAGCTGTTCGCATCCAGCAATCGAAATCGGCTGGCCTTGGGCATCATCCGTGGTCATTGCAACGCCGAAACGAATCGTCGCATCATAAGCCTTCGAACCGGCGGTAATGTAGGTCAGCAGTCGCGTTGCTTGACCGATGCCGATTACCAAAACGCCGGTCGCCATCGGATCAAGGGTTCCTCCGTGGCCGACCTTGCGAGTATGCGCCACGCGTCGCATCTTCGACACGACATCGTGGCTGGTCATCCCAGCTGGCTTATCGATAATAACGATGCCTGGGATGGAAGTGTCAGGCTTTTTCGCCATCTCAGGCGAGGTCCTGCTCATTTTCGTCGAAGCCGTCGGCTTCCTCGCTACCTTCATCGTCATCGTCGCGACGGTAGGGATCTGCATCTCCAGCGTAGGTAGCCCCGATCGACGAGGCCGCGATCTCTTCATCGCGCTTCTTCGCTGCTGCCAGCGCGTCTTCGAGAGCTGCCGCAGACTCGGGCAGGCCATCCAGGATGAATTCAAGGGTCGGGGTCAGGCGAATGCCTAGAGCCTTACCCACTTCGGAGCGAATAATGCCCTTTGCAGATTCGAATGCGCGACCGGCGCCTGCGCGGTCAGCATTATCGCCGAGGACTGTGTAGAAGATCGAAGCATGCTGAAGGTCGCCGGTCACTCGCACGTCGGTGATCGTGACGAAGCTGAGACGTGGATCCTTGATTCGACGGCCGAGCATACGCGCGACGGTCTGGTGAATACGGTCTTGAACTTTGCGCTGGCGTGCTTCGTCTGCCATGGCACTCCCCTTTTTTCTTCTGTCACCCGTTCAGTGGCTCATGATTTCAGTCGAACTGGCGTACTTGCTGGTATCCCATCGTAGAGGCTCTACCCCTCATCGGCTGAATGCTGGTGGATACCTCACGTTCAACGCACCTCTCCAAACGCGTTAGCTGCTTGGAACACACAGGTCGGGTGGAAACGAAACTCGCTTCCACCCGACACTACGTATGTCCTACAAGCGGACCATCACGGCCTCAGTCACGCGGCTTTTCGCGCATTTCCCAGGTTTCGATGATGTCGCCTTCGGCGATGTCCTTGTAGCCCAGCGTGATACCACATTCGTAGCCTTCGCGGACCTCGGTGACATCGTCCTTCTCGCGACGTAGCGACGCGATTTCGAGGTTGTCTGCGACAACCACGCCGTCGCGAACCAAACGAGCCTTGGTTCCACGCTTGATCGTGCCAGAGCGGATGATCGAACCTGCGATGTTGCCGAACTTGCCGGAGCGGAAGACCTGACGGATCTCTGCGCTACCGAGTGCGACCTCTTCGTAGATCGGCTTGAGCATGCCCTTAAGAGCGGCCTCAATGTCGTCGATCGCCGAGTAGATGACGTTGTAGTACTTGATCTCGACGCCTTCGGAGTCGGCCAGTTCTGCCACGCGTTCTGCGGGGCGAACGTTGAAGCCGATGATGACGGCGTTGTCGACCGTTGCCAGGTTGACGTCGTTCTGCGTGATTGCACCAACACCGCGGTGGATGATGCGCAGTGCGACCTCTTCGCCCACATCGATGCTGAGGAGTGAATCTTCCAGGGCCTCGACGGCACCGGAAACGTCGCCCTTGATGATGAGGTTGAGAGTATCGACCTCGCCTTCCTTGAGGACCTTATCGAAGTCTTCAAGGGAGACACGCTTACGGCGCTTGGCAAGCATTGCCTGACGTTCTGCTGCCTCACGCTTGCCAGCAATCTGGCGAGCAGTACGGTCATCGGAGGCAACCAAGAAGGAGTCGCCTGCACGCGGAACGGAGGTCAGACCAAGGACAGCAACCGGACGCGACGGACCGGCTTCAGAAACGTCATCCCCCGTGTCATCAAACATGGCGCGGACGCGACCGTAGGAGGAACCGACGACCAGTGCGTCACCGATGCGCAGGGTGCCACGCTGAACCAGCATGGTTGCAACGGCGCCACGACCCTTATCGAGGTTCGCTTCAATGGCAACGCCACGTGCTGCGGTATTGGGGTTAGCTTCCAGGGTCAGAGCAGCGTCTGCGGTCAACAGAACCGCTTCGAGCAGTTCGCGGATACCGGTACGCTGCTTTGCCGAGATGTCGACGAACATGATGTCGCCACCGTATTCCTCGGCAACCAGACCGTATTCGGTCAGCTGGCCACGGATCTTGTCCGGGCTTGCGCCTTCCTTATCGACCTTGTTGACCGCGACAACGATCGGAACGTTTGCTGCCTGAGCGTGGTTGATTGCTTCAACCGTCTGTGGCATGACTCCGTCGTCGGCTGCGACAACCAGGATCGCGATGTCAGTGACCTGAGCACCGCGGGCACGCATAGCGGTGAATGCTTCGTGACCGGGGGTATCAATGAATGTGATCGGACGCTTGCGACCTTCATGTTCAACGTTGACCTGGTAGGCGCCGATGTGCTGCGTGATGCCACCGTGCTCGGTATCGACCACATCGGTGTGACGGATCGCGTCAAGCAGCTTGGTCTTGCCGTGGTCGACGTGACCCATGACGGTAACGACCGGCGGACGAGGCATGAGGTTTTCGACGTCGTCGAGTTCTTCGGCCTCGAGGTCAATATCGAAGGACTCCAGTAGTTCGCGGTCTTCTTCTTCGGGAGAAACGACCTTGACGTCGTAACCGAGTTCTGCACCGAGTGTTTCAAAGGTGTCCTGGTCGAGCGACTGGGTTGCGGTTGCCATTTCACCAAGGTGGAACAGAACGGTGACCAGTGCTGCGGGATTGACCTCGATCTTCTCGGCGAAGTCTGCGAGGGATGCACCCTGGCGGATACGGATAACCTTGCCGTTTCCGCGAGGAATCTGAACGCCACCAATGACGGGTGCATTCTGCTGTTCGAACTCTTGACGTTTTGCGCGCTTCGACTTGCGTCCGCGCTGATTGCGACCGCCTCCGCGACCGAATGCGCCCGGAGTTGAGCCGCGTCCACCACGTCCACCACCGCGGGGAGCACCTCCGAAACCGCCACCGGCGTTTGCGCCGGGACCGCCCGCAGAGCGACCACCAGCGGGACGTGCGCCACCACGACCACGGCCACCACCGTTACGTGCGGGGCGATCATTTGCGGGGGCGGCGCCGGAAGCGTTGCGAGCAAAGTTTGCTTGTCCTGGCATCATGCCGGGGTTCGGGCGATTGGCACCACCGGAACGGTTACCACTCGGACGAGGGCTACCGGAACGGTTGGAATTGCCGCGTGTCGGGCGATCATTACCACCCTGCGGACGGCTGCCACCGGGGCGCGGGCCCGGACGAGGACCGGGGCGCGGGCCACCGGTACCACCCGGCCGAGGCATGCCCTGGCTGGACGCATACGGGTTGTTACCCGGACGCGGGCCACCCGAACGAGGGCCGGGACGAGGTGCAGAAGGACGTGGCGCGCTAGCGTCGTCCTTACTTTCAGCTTTTTGCTTGCCTGCCGGCTTGGGGCCTGCCGGCTTGGGGGCTGCAGGCTTGGGAGCACCCGGCTTGGGGGCCGAGGTCTTCTCAGCGCTCTTTGTTGCCTTCGGTGAGGCAGGCTTCGGAGCGGAAGATTGCGAAGAAGAAGCCTTCGATGCCGCAGTCTTCTTTTCGGCAGTCTTCTTTTCGGCGGGCTTCTTTTCGCTCTTGGTAGCGGTCTTCTTCGTTGAAGGGGCTTCAGCCGGGCCCTTCGATCCGTAGTGCTCGCGCACGGAACGCACAACTGGCGATTCCAATGCTGAGCTTGAGGCTTTGACGAACTCACCGTGGTCGTTGAGGTACGTCAAAAGTTCCTTGCTGGTGATTCCGAGCTCTTTGGCGAGCTCGTGGACACGCAACTTTGCCACTTTTCTCCTGTCCGGAAGCGCCTCCGGACGGAGACGCGTTACTTGTATTGCTGGCAGCTCATCGCTGGGTACTCATCGGGTGCCCATCGGCTTCCAACCCGCTTTCATTACTCGACGAGAGCACTGTGTGCTCGTGATGAGGCAACCTGGCCAAGCTGGTCCCACATGTGGGCGTCAATGTCGCCCTCGCATGAGAGTGCGCGTTGAAATGCCCGACGCTTGCGGGCGGTTTCGATACACGTTGGATCCGGGTGAATCCACGCACCTCGACCGGGTTGCGCGCTTGTGGGGTCTACGGTGCACACCCCATTTTTCGAAACAACAACGCGAATGAGATCCGCGCGTAACGCTCGACGTGAACATCCCACACACGTACGCACCATTACCGCGCCTTGTGGCACGGTAATCTGGTTCAGCGCAGGATGCGACACATGATCAGTTTAATCGAGCTGGGCTTATTCCTCGTCGTCCACGCATGAGCGACTGGTCACGTCATCAGGCATTGAGGTGCGCGAAACGTCTGCTTCTTCACCGTTTTCCGTATCAGAATGAATGTCGATATGGAATTCGGTCAGACGCGCGGCTAGGCGAGCATTCTGACCTTCCTTACCGATCGCCAGCGATAGCTGGAAGTCCGGGACGATCGCGGTTGCAGTGCGATTGTCGATCGAGTGAACGACAACGCGGGCAACGCGTGCAGGCGACAGAGCGTTTGCGACGTAGCGTGCCGGATCTGCCGACCAGTCGACAATATCGATCTTTTCGCCACCGAGTTCGTTCATGACCGCGCGCACACGTGCACCCATCGGACCGATGCATGCGCCCTTGGCGTTAATGCCGTCACGAGTCGGTGCAACGGCGATCTTCGTACGGTGTCCGGCTTCGCGTGCGATCGACTTGATCTTGACCAAGCCCTGCTGAATTTCGGGGACCTCGCGCTCGAAGAGACCGGAAACGAGGCCAGGGTGAGTGCGCGAAAGCGTGATGCGTGCGCCTTTTTCGGTGCGTTCAACGTTGACGACGAACGCGCGAATGCGGTCTCCGTGACGGTAGGTTTCGCCGGGAGCCTTTTCCGAGTCGGGAAGAACTGCTTCGAAGTCATCGCCGACCTTGACGATGGTGATGCGCCCGTCGCGCGACTGGTCAACGACGCCGGTGACGACCTGTCCCTTCTGGGAAGCAAAGTCGCCGAGAACCTTCTGATCGTCTGCATCACGCAGGCGCGCAATGATGATCGAACGAGCGGTCGTCTGGGCGATACGACCAAAGTTCTTCGGGGTGTCGTCGAATTCGCCGATCGGGTTGCCCTCTTCGTCTTCTTCGGTGGCGATCACTGCGACGCTACCGGTCTTCTTATCGATTTCGATTCGAGCCTGAGAGATGGCGCCGGGAAGATTGTGGTAGGCCTTGAGAAGGGCTTCTTCAATGGCATCGACGAGCCGGTCTAGGGACACGCCCTTTTCCTGCTCGACCATGCGCAGTGCTGTCATATCGATTTCCATGCGTCTCATTCCTCCGAAACGAATTCGACGCGCGGACGCGCCTTCTTAACCTGGGTGTATTCAATGGTAGTAGGCGTTCCATCGACGTTCAGCACAGCATGGAAATCAGTGGCGGATTCGACACGTCCGACCAGCTTCGTAGCGTCTTTGAGTTTGACGGCGACAAGGCGCCCAATTTGGCGCCCCCAATGACGAGGGGTGACCAGTTCACGCTCAGCTCCCGGTGTTGACACCTCAAGGAAGTATTCGCCATCGACGGGATCGACTTCGTCCATAATCGGGCTGACTGCACGTGACATATCGGCAAGAGCTTCCGAATCGACGCTGGCGCCGGGCTCGATTGCTTCGACGATCACTCTAACAATCTGCATTCCGGATTCTTTGACTCCAATAACGGAATCGAGTTCGAGTCCGAACCCTGAAGCGATAGGCGCTAAGCGTTCTTCAAGCGCCTCAAAGTGATGTTGTGGCTTCGCCACCATTCCTCCTACGTGTCCAACACGGCATTAGCTCCCCATCGTACCCGCCTTGAAACATGACATGATTTGAAGGTGCATCTTGTTGATCATCACACTCAGACTGACCGAGCCACTTCGTCGCGACCACTTCGGCGTCGCCGAATCGCCACCTCGGTGAGCATCAGTATCGCTTCTGCCCTGATCCTCAGCGCCTGCACGTCAACGAATATCCCATTTTTGACGCGAACACTTCAGATCCCGTCAATGTCTGACACCGACATCATTCGCGATCGCGCTGCGCGCGCTGATCAGGCAGCAGCGATTCGCGCTCAGGGGTTCGCTTCCCTTGCTTCATCGTGTGAGTCATGTGCCACTGCGCTTTCAACTTTTTCTACGCAGGCTCAGGGACGCGCAGATTCCTTGGGTGGGGTCTGGCAGCCGTGGGGAACTCAGGTGCCAGACAATGCCAAGAACGTTCCGGATATTGCCGACGCGCCACTTTCGATTGACGAATTCATCGCGTGGAACGAAACAACTGCTCTTCGAGATCTTGCAACCGCATCAAATCCCGAGGCTCTTGACGGCGGACAAGCCGTTGCCCTCACTCAAGTGGCTTTGAGTCGCTACGCCGATACTCAGGGGCTTGCTCTGACGTACGGGATTGGTACACGCATGCAGAGTCAGAGCCTCCAGACTCTCAACTCTCGCTTCAGCATGAAAACAGACAATAGGGAGCTCGCGGCGCTGTCAACATGGGGAATTGACCAGGAACCCCTTGAGAATGGCACGATGTTGACCACGCTCGAAATAAGCGACGAAACAGGTGAAAAGCTTGCAGCTTCCACGGAGCTCTCCGATTCTGTCGCACGCTGGGATTGTGTTGCTCAGTCACTGCCGACTGCTCAGTTAAAGAACCAAGTCATTTCTGATGCCAGCATCAAAGCCGATGAACTATTCAGCCGCGTCGATGAAACATTAAAGAATGGTGCAACGGACACGCGCGCCATGAGGTGTTCAATCGATACGTCCAGCGCTGACGCTATTTTCTTGACTCTGATTGAAGCCGACCTTCACTTGGTGAATACGTCTGACGAAAGCCTGCGGACAATCGGCATTCAGGCAGCCCTCGATGATATTCGCTCATGGATGGGTGTTGCCACGATGAGCTCTCTTCCATTGCCGACCCCCGTTCCCGCCGAGGGCACTGACGACTCCCCGTCATCTCAATCCGTTGCTCGCACCGAATCCGGACAGAGCAACTAACTGTCCGTCTTGGAAGCCCGCTTTTCGCAGGACGCCACCTCGCCCAGCCGGGCAGATGGCGTTTGCTTACAATGAGCCCATGACTACCGTTCTGCCCGCGTCCGCTCTTGGCCTACTCCCCGATAGTGATCGCAACCCCGTCGCTGAGCAAGTAGGCGATGACCTTTGGGTTGTCGCCGGCGCTCATGCGCTGATCCTGACTTCCGCCACCGCGATCATCGACTCCGCAATGTGGTACGAGGCCGCGACCGCTCAATGGGAGGCTGAAACTCGTCAGTTGTCGGTCACCTGGGTTGATCCTCAACGCCCGGATTGGACGCTGACGACAGTGTCTGAAGATCCGCACGTTCTGATGCGGACCATCAGTGACCGCGTCAATCATTCGATCGTGATTCACAAGGCCTTGAAGGTGTCGAATGGAACGCAAGTAGCGGCATGGATTCGGCGCGCGGAAGACGGAAAGCTGTTTTCTGTTCTGATTGCGCTTGGCCCGCTTGACGAGGCTTCCCAGAAGGAAGCAGATGCCTTCGAACGCGATTTGCGTGAGAGCGTGGGCCTCGATTAGGTCTATTCCCCAGTAATACACGTGTCGGCGAAGTCTGTGACCTCGCCGACACGTTTTTCAGTCGCTACAACGCGCCTCTAGTCGTCCAGCAGAGTGCGCACAAAAGGATCAATGGAGAACTTCTTATCCAGGATGGCTCGCGCCCATTCTTTGGCGGAGAACAGTGAGTGATCACGGTAGTTACCGCAGGACACGATGTCGGTGCCGGGAACCTCATCCCAAGTGATCTGGTCAGCGATTGCTTCAAGGCTGGAGACAACGGCTCGTGTGACTTCTTCAATGCTTGGGGTGCCCCACGTAATCAGGTGGAAACCGGTTCGGCAACCGAACGGCGAGCAGTCAATCACTCCATCCATGCGGTCGCGCAGAAGGGATGCCATCAGGTGTTCGATCGTGTGCAGACCACCGGTTGGGATCGCGTTTTCATTCGGCTGGACGAAACGCAGATCAAAGTTAGAAATCGCATCCCCCCTCGGGCCGTGTTCAACGGCAATCAGGCGAACATAGGGTGCTTTCACTGCAGTGTGATCCAGCGCGAAGCTCTCAACTTCAGCCATGGTGGCCTCCTTGGGGTCAAACATGTCGGTAGCACGGCACCGGGGAAGCCAGTGCGAGAAACGATCAACAATCTAGTCGCGTTCACGCAAAGAACGTCGTCGCTGTTCAAGAGTGACCAGGTATTCGAATGTTTCTTGATACTTCGGGTCGTCTTCATTCATACGCTGAAGCTGAGAGCGAATGTCGGCTGTTTTGCGATTCAGGTCCAGTCGAACCAGTGCGTTCACAACTCCCTTGCAGTAGGAACGCATTTCGTCTTCGCGATCCTGAGGAAGTTCGACGACTGCAAGTTTGGTGATAATCGGTTCAATCAATTCGCCTGCTTCTTGGCGAATATCATCCACGAAACGACGTGTCGCCACCTCTTGCGCATAGACACTATCGCCTGTTTCGTCCTGTGCTTTCTTCAGCTGACGAGCAAACGCATCGACGCCACCAACCGCTTTAACCGCATCGAATACGGCTCTGCGCGTTGGATGAGTAAACGTCGCACCATCGATGGAATCGAACTGCGTGCCAATGAAATAAATCGGCTGTTGCAAAACTGCTTCCAACGCCTGGCGTTCCACGCGCGAGACGAGATCTTCGGGTTCGGGGCGCGCTTGAGGTTGCGGGCGACCAGCTCCAGCCATGTGGTTATTCTGCGCACTGTCGAAACGCTGGTATCTCCCGCGTGATAGTGAACGAATCTGGTTTTGCACGAAACGAGGATCCATGCCAAGCCAGCCGGCTAGCAGGCGTTCGTACTCCATCCGTAATGCGCGATCTTTAATGTCAGCAACGATGGGAGCAGAAGCTTCCAAAGCCCGAACGCGTCCTTCGGGGAAATTGAGGTTCGATTGGCGAAGGATCGAACGCAAGACGAATTCAAACAGTGGAATACGCGAGCGAATCAATTCAACAACCGCGTTCTTCCCACGATTAATCATGATGTCGCACGGATCCATCCCCTGAGGATCAACTGCAACAAACGTTTGAGACGCAAAGTTCTGGTCTTCTTTAAACGCGCGAAGAGCAGCCTTTTGGCCCGCCTCGTCACCGTCAAAGGTAAAGATCACTTCGGAACCTCGTGCCTGCCCACTGGATAGGACAACCCCGGCAGCAGAATCCGCTGAGTCGCCCAGCAGTCGGCGGACAACGCGAACGTGCTCGGATCCGAAAGCCGTACCGCAGGTAGCAACCGCGCAGGTCACACCGGCCATATGAGCAGCCATCACGTCCGTGTATCCCTCGACAATGACGACCTTACGGTTCTTGGAAATCTCTTTCTTCGCCAAATCCAGCCCATACAGCAACGTGGACTTCTTATACAGCGGAGTTTCGGGGGTATTCAAGTACTTCGGGCTCTGCTTGTCTTCGTCGTTCAAACGCCTGGCGCCAAAACCAACGGTTGTTCCCGTGATATCCCGGATCGGCCACATGACGCGACCGCGGAAACGATCAATCAGACCTCGCTGCCCACGCGACGCCAAACCGGACTTTTCAATCTCTTCATCGGTAAAACCACGTGAGCGAAGCATGCGCGTCAGAGTGTCCCAGGAATCGGCTGAGTAACCGACGCCAAAATGCCGGCACTCTGCAGGTCCGAACCCGCGGTTGCCTAAGAACTTACGGGCAGGCAAGGCCTCTGGAGTTTCAAGCTGTTGTTGATAGAACTCTTCAGCAATTCGATGCATGTCGATCAGACGCTGGCGCCTGCCGGGCTGTTCACGCACCGTCTGAGAGCTTCCCTCTTCGTACCGAAGAGGGACACCCGTCATTTGAGACAGGTATTCAAGAGTCTCTGGGAAGGAAAAATTATTGATCTTCTGAACAAAAGCGAAGATGTCCCCGCCTTCTCCACACCCGAAGCAATGCCAGAGACCCGTCGTCGGATTAACGGTGAAACTCGGAGTGCGCTCATCGTGAAAAGGGCACAACCCCTTCAAAGAGTTCATTCCGCCGCTACGCAAAGTGACGTGTTCACCTACGACACGAGCAACATCAATTGCCTGTCGTAAGCGTTCCTTGTCTTCTTCAAGAATGCGTCCGGCCATAGACGCTAGTCTACCGATCCGTTCACCGTTTAGCGCACGCTCACAATTGGGTTGAAAGCATGCCACACCACTGGGCGTGCCAGCGTGATGCGGACGCATCCGTCAGCGACGCGACCTGGTCAATCACCACGCGCAAACGCTCATTATCATCGTTCGTTTGACGCCAGTTTTCAGCAAAAAGAGGCTCCAAAGCCGACGGTCCAGCTTCGAAAAGAGCATCCACCAAGTCCGCCAAAAGCGTGCGCTGCTGGTAATACACCGGCTCGTTCTCACGCGGGCTCATCACGAAGTGAACAGCCAGCCCCTTCAAGATCTGGATCTCTGCACGAGCCTCGGGAGGAACAACCAGATCCGCACGGTATCGTCCCAACGGACCGGCACCAAACTCAACACGAGTCGCGCTGACCGTAGAGGCACAGAAACGTCCGATCAGTTCGGATGTGAAATCTTTCAATTCCGCGAGCGCACGATAGGAACCATCAAAGGATCGTGGCCATTCGGGCATACGAAGCAGACGTTCAATCGCCAGTTCCAAATCGGTGCGGGCAACACCTGTCCCGTACCAGTTGATCGTCGAGTCAATAATCTCATTCAGTGTCGATTCATCGCTGAGGGATGCAACGTCGCATTTACCCGTTGCGATGGCATCTTCAACGTCATGCACGGAGTAGGCAATGTCGTCTGAGAGATCCATGATCTGTGCTTCCAAGCAACGTCGACCAACGGGTGCTCCCTGACGCATCCACTCGAAAACGTGAGCATCATCTGAATAGACGGAGAACTTCTTTGCTGACTTCATCGGATCCGGCCCCTGGCCTTTCGCCCACGGGTATTTACAGATCGCATCCAGTGTCGCCTTCGTCAGATTCAACCCCGCCGGATGCCCATCATCGGTCAGCACTTTCGGCTCAAGTCGGCTCACTAGACGCAGAGTCTGCGCGTTTCCTTCAAAACCACCGCAATCGCCGGCAAGCTCATCCAAAACCCTCTCGCCATTGTGCCCAAACGGCGGGTGTCCAAGATCGTGGCTCAGGCACGCTGCATCCACCACGTCAGGATTCGCGCCCAATTCTTTACCCAGTTCACGACCAACCTGCGCAACCTCAAGAGAGTGCGTCAGACGCGTACGAACAAAGTCGTCAGTGGCCGGGCCTAACACCTGAGTCTTCTCACCCAGACGACGCAAACCCGACGAGTGCACAATTCGAGCCCTGTCGCGTTCGAACGCTGTCCGCATCGCTGACTTCGAAGGTTCAGGCCACATACGTGACTGATCCTGGGACGAATACACGGGCACGAGCACCATGGCACTCCGAGTCATTTCAGGGCTTTCATTCACCATATAAGCCTATCCCTTGGGAATGGGCAGACGAGTTATCCACATCTGTGACACGATGAAAGGGTGAAACACCACGAGCCTCGCCCACACGCCGTCCGCACCCTGCTCGTTCACCGATCCAGGCGCGGTCCTAGTCCCTGGTGGCATTCCTGTGCGCTCGCGACGATCCCTACTTCTCTGTCTGCGGATAACGCTGCTCAGATTTCCACTGATGCACTGACCTTACACAATGCCGGTTTTGATACCGTTCTTGTCACTCTTGATGACCCGATTCTGCTGGTTCATCCGAAGTCGCCGTTGCCAGAGTTTATTCATCAGTTGAAAGCGCGCCGCCAGCGTGTGATTGTGCGTATCCCGAATGAAACATTCGTGTCTTTGGGGGCGCGCGGAGCGGATATGGAAAACCGCGTCACGACGCTCCTTCTGAGGACGCGCGGTGCCCTCAACGCTGGCGCGGATGGTGTTGATTTGGGCGTGTGCGCCGAAGAGTATGAAGACTCCCCGATCCGCAGGGCGCTTGCGCGAGAGCGTTTCACTGCTCTTGTCCGCCAGGTTGAAGCAGAGTGTGCAACATTTGATTCTCAGCCGATTGTGACGGCACGCCTGTCTGGCTTTGACACTCCCGCCATTATGTCTCACCTTGAAGACGAGTGGTTCCATCATCTGTACGATGATGCGCTACGAACTGCTTCTTTTGACGCTCCAAGCCTTGAGTTGGTTGTTTCAGATTCGCTGTCTATCCGCGATCGTATTGGTGCGGTTGCTCCATGGAACGTTGATTGTCTGCCCGCCGATCGCCAGTCGGATGCGGATCGTGCGTTAACGCTACTTGCGCTTGGTCTGCCGGGTGTGTTCCACGGTCGCCTTCGTGAAGAAAACGTGGTCGAGCAGGTCAGTGCGACCTCGTACATTCGAACGGCGCTTGCCCTGCGATCCGAACGCAAGCTGGGAACGCACGCGCTGGGCGTACTGCACGGGTTGGAGTGGGCGCGCCCCGACACTCTTGTCTATCTGAACTCCGACGTGATGATCGTTGTGAACACCGCCGATCAGCCTCTCGCTCTTCCGCCCGGTTCCCAGATCCTTGTGGCGAGTTCCCAGAGTAGCCATGGTGTGGTCGCTCCCAGGTCGTGCGCGTGGGTAAGTGTCGCCCGCATCCAGCCGGCACCGACCGCCGAGTTCTCTGGCTGACGGATCCACGACCACCGTTTCGATTTCCGCTTTCGTGCGCGCCTTTCAGCGTTGAAGGGTGACGAGGCCACGCCGGGTTTCTTCAACGCTGAGCTGACCTGGGGCGCTAGAGGACGACGCTGAAGCGAATGTTGCCGCGCTGGCGAATGTGTGACCGCAGATCCTGGTGATCGCACCGAATTCACCCATTCCAATGCCGATAACAGGAAGGGCATAGGTTCGTGACGCTCTTAGTTGCGCGTCCATGATCCTCAGTGCGTCCTCGGGCCGATGAGTCATATAGGCAATTTTGAGCACGTCGGCGCCAGCTTTTGCCATCGATGCGAATACTCGATCAATGTCAACGGTGAGGGGCGTTCGGGTGAAATCATGGTGCGACGCCACGGCGATGCTACCGGCCTCGTGAATCTCTTCAACTATGTCGATTGCACCCGGGTGACAAATTTCAAGGTCGATCGCGTCGGCGAAGGTGGCCAGGATGGCAAGAAAGTCCGTGTATTGACCGTCAGAAAGATCAACGAGGCCCCCTTCGGCGACTGTGCGAATTGTTGCCAACAGAGGAAGCGGGCTCTGATCCGTCACGAGCTTGAGTCCAGTGCGTAATAGGCCTTCACGCTCGCTCGCTTGCACCGAGGCAAGGAGTGGGTCAACGCGCCATTCAATCAGGTCGGGCTGAGCGCCGGCGACATCCGTGATCTCGCTTGTTAGCGATTCCAGTGAGGCGCTCATCAGCGAAGAGATGACGGCCGTTGGAGCGCCCCCTCCGATGTTGAGCATTCCTCGCGGAGTCGACGCATGACCAATCGTCACTTCAGTTGGGATGCAATCATCGCAGGGATTCGACATATCAGCCTCCACTGACATCGGATTCAGCAAGATGAAGGGTCTGGCGTTCAGCATCGCTCAGATAGGGAGAGTCCAACCACCCATCGGGTAGGCGTGGCGTCTTTTCACCGCCGGCGCGACCGCGAGCTCCCAGCGCCGCCTGCGGATACTCCTGATCGAGGTCCAGCATGTGGAGAAGATCGTGGAGTTCTTCGAGGGTCGACACCATTGAGAGCGCGTGACGAGTCGGCCCGCCGATCGCGAAGCCTCGCAGATACCAGCCGACGTGCTTGCGCATTTCGCGGAGGGCCCGCAGTTCATCGCCCTGGTCTTCAATGACCCATGCGGCGTGCTTTTCGATGATGTCCGCGATATCGGAAAGACTCGGGTCGCTAAAGGCAGGACCACCCATCAGTGTCGAAGTCAGGTCGGTAAACAGCCAGGGGCGCCCCTGGCATCCTCGACCAACGACAACTGCATCGCAACCGGTTTCATCCATCATTCGCTGCGCATCTGCGCCGGAGAAAATATCGCCGTTGCCGAAGACAGGAATACGCATCGCGTCTTTCAAACGCTTGATCTGCGTCCAGTCAGCGTGACCCGCGTAGTGCTGGGTTTGCGTGCGCGCGTGGAGGGCAACCGCTGCGACACCGCGATTTTCAGCCACTTTCGCAGCGTCGAGGAACGTAATGTGATCGTCGTCGATACCAACGCGCATTTTCACTGTGACGGGAATATCGCGACCAGCTGCTGCTCCGGCCCTGTCCGCAGCACCAACAACCGCGTGTACAAGATCGTCGAACAGGTCGCGCTTCCACGGAAGGGCAGCTCCCCCACCCTTCTTCGTCACTTTCGGAACCGGGCACCCAAAGTTCAGGTCAATGTGATCCACCAGGTCGCGGTCAATAAGGATCGATGTAGCCTGAGCCATCGTTGCTGGATCGACGCCGTAGAGCTGGATGGAGCGCACGCGTTCGGCGGGGTCTGGGCGCACCATTTCCAATGTGCGCACATTACCTTCAACGAGGGCGCGCGACGTTACCATTTCGCAGACGTATAGGCCGGCGAGTGCGTCCACGCCTTTTTCTGGAGTGACCTGAGCGTTCGAGCTGGAAGGATTCAACCAATCCGGCAGTCCTTCTTCGCCCATCTGTCGACATAAACGCCGAAATGGCACATCGGTTACTCCCGCCATCGGGGCAAGAACGATGGGCGACCATACGCGCAGTGGCCCGACCTCAAGAGCTAAGGTCGGGCCAAGCGTTGATTCGGATGGAATCAAATCAGCAAGCTCCGAGCTTTTCGATGAGGAGCTTCTTGACGTTCTCAAGCGGAATACGTTCCTGAACCATCGAGTCGCGGTCGCGGACGGTCACTGCCTTGTCTTCAATCGAGTCGAAGTCGTAGGTGATGCAGTACGGGGTGCCGATTTCGTCCTGGCGACGGTAGCGACGGCCAACGGCGCCCGCATCGTCGTATTCGACATTCCAGATGGAGCGGAGGTCTGCTGCAAGTTCACGTGCCGGGCCGGTGAGCTCGGGCTTACGCGATAGTGGCAGGACAGCTGCCTTCACGGGGGCAAGACGCGAGTCGAGGCGCAGAACGGTGCGCTTGTCGACGCCGCCCTTGGTGTTGGGGGCTTCGTCCTCGTGGTAGGCCTCGATGAGGAATGCCATGAGCGAGCGGGTCAGACCAGCGGACGGCTCGATGACGTAGGGAGTCCAACGTTCGCCGGTGGTCTGGTCGAAGTAGTCGAGCTTCGAGCCGGAGGCTTCGGAGTGGACACCCAGGTCGTAGTCGGTACGGTTTGCGATGCCTTCGAGTTCACCCCATTCGGAGCCCTGGAATCCGAAGCGGTATTCGATGTCGACGGTGCGCTTGGAGTAGTGCGAGAGCTTTTCCTTTGGGTGCTCGTAGAAGCGCAGGTTGTCGGGGTTGATGCCAAGGTCGGTATACCAGTCGCGACGGTAGTCGATCCAGTACTGGTGCCATTCTTCGTCGGTGCCCGGTGCGCAGAAGAACTCGAGTTCCATCTGCTCAAATTCGCGGGTACGGAAGATGAAGTTACCGGGGGTGATTTCGTTACGGAAGGACTTGCCGATCTGGCCGATGCCGAACGGCGGCTTCTTGCGCGAGGCTGCCGCAACGTTTCCGTAGTTGATGAAGATACCCTGAGCGGTTTCGGGGCGCAGGTAGTGCAGACCGGACTCGTCGTCGACCGGGCCGAGATAGGTCTTGAGCAGGCCAGAGAATGCGCGAGGCTCGGTGAACTGACCGCGGGTGCCACAGTTGGGGCATGCGACGTCTCCGAGAGGGACGTCATCCGGGTTGTCGATGCCGTGCTTAGCAGCGTGAGCTTCCTGCAGATTATCTGCACGGAGGCGCTTGTGGCAGGAGGTGCACTCAACGAGCGGATCGGTGAATGCCTTGACGTGACCGGAAGCAACCCAAGTCTGACGAGGAAGGATGACGGAGGAGTCCAGACCCACGACGTCTTCGCGGGAGCGAACCATGTACTGCCACCACTGCTTCTTGATGTTTTCCTTCAGTTCAACGCCGAGCGGACCATAATCCCACGCTGAGCGAGTACCACCGTAAATATCGCCACATGGGAAGACGAATCCGCGACGCTTGGCTAGGGAGATAACGGAATCAAGACGAGAAGGCGCTGCCACTTTGTGCTCCTTGTTTTGGCGGCCACACCTGGCTGGCGCAGCCTGCGATAGTGGGAGTCTATCGAACTTAGCGACGGCTTCGTTGACAGGCTCAGTGTGACGCACACCCCCCTTCCCACTATTGGCAATGATTACCATTAAGGGTGAAACTTGAAACATGAAGCTGTCTCGTTCTGTTGTTATCGCTAGCGCGCTCGCTGGCTCTTTCGCTTTGGCCGCATGCTCGGGCACGACGACCACCCAGTCGGCGTCAGATACCTCCGCATCTGGTTCATCATCACCTCTGAATGTGATGGCGTCCTTCTACCCACTGAAGTATCTGACCGAAGAAATCGGTGGCGACCTTATTAAGGTCACCTCGTTAACCCCCGACGGTGCCGAACCGCACGATCTTGAGCTTTCTCCCGCCACCGTCGACCAGCTTGGCAAGGCCGATGCTGTCGTTTATCTAGGGGGCTTCCAGTCCGCAGTGGACGAAGCTGTTGAGCACAACGGCCCGGAAACGGTTATCGACGTCGCTAAGGCTGTTCAGCTTGTTGATGTTGCAGAAGACGGCAATCACCCGGCTGAAGCGGAAGAAGAAGGCGACGCTACCGAGTCTGATTCGCACGATCATGAAGCAGATCATGACGACGGCCATCACATGGCCTCGAGCGAAACCGCTGAGTCCGGTGAAGAAGCTGAGCACCATCACCACCACGACATGACGACTGACCCTCACTTCTGGCTGGATCCGGAACGCATGGGCCAGGCAGCAACGGCTATCGGTCAGGCTCTGGCCAAGGCTGATCCTCAGAATGCTCAGACCTACACATCCAATGCTGCGACACTCACCAAGAACATGAAAGATCTGTCGACCGAACTCGTTGACGCAACAGCAACCTGCAAGCACCAGACCTTCGTCACTGCTCACACCGCATTCGGCTACCTTGCAGACCGCACTGGCCTGACCCAGGTGGGCATCTCGGGTCTGGATCCCGAATCCTCGCCCTCGCCGGCGCGCCTGGAAGAAATCTCCAAGCTCGTGAAGTCGGAAGGTATCACGACGATCTTCACTGAAGCTCTCATCGACCCAAAGGTTGAGCAGACTCTTGCTGACGATCTTGGAATCCAGACCGCGGTTCTCGATCCGATCGAAAGCCAGGTTGATTCATCCAAGGACTACGCAGCGGTCATGCGTGACAACATCACAGCTCTTCAGACGGCTCTGTCCTGCAAGTGAGCAACACCAAAAACTCGGAAGCGGATGTCCCTGAGGTGGGGATATCCGCTCCCGTCATTTCACTGGATAATGTCCACGTTGCGTGGGATTCTCACCTCGTTCTCCACGGGATCGAGTTCGATGTTCACCCTGGGCAAACTGTTGCCCTGACGGGTGCGAATGGATCAGGAAAGTCCACGACTCTCCACGCCATTCTTGGTACCGCTCCGATTACCCGCGGATCGATTCACATCTTCGGTGTTGATAACACTCAGCGTCGCGCGGTCAACTGGGATCGAATCGGCTATGTCCCTCAGCGCATCAGCGTTGGTGGTGCAGTCACGTCCAGTGCTCTGGAAGTTGTGAAGTCAGGTCTTCTTGGCTCAAAGAAGTGGTGGAGCCTTCCCGGAAATACAAAGAAGGCAATGGCTGCGCTGAAGAGAGTCGGGTTGGCACACCGCGCCAAAGACTCGATGTCGATTCTTTCGGGTGGACAGCAACAGCGAGTCCTCATCGCTCGAGCACTCGTCCGCAATCCCGATTTGCTGATCATGGACGAACCCATGGCCGGCATCGACCGGACATCTCGAGAGCGCCTCGCGCGAATCGTTAGCGAAGCAAAAGCTGAGGGAACAACGATTCTTGTCGTACTCCACGAGCTCGGCGAACTCGGTCCGCTTCTCGATAGGGAACTCCACATCGGTGGGGGACACGTCACCTACGACGGGCCACCTCACATCAGTGACGACCATGAACAGCATTCCGATGGTGGCGGCCATCATCACGGGCATCCACATCCGCAGGCCGGGCCAGGCCTCGTCGACGATATTTGGCAGGCATGATGATCGCGACAATTATCGACGGACTCACCTCACTGCTGACCTCGTCCCTCATGCAACGCTCACTTCTTGCCGCTCTCATCGTCGGCTTGTCAGCACCCGTTGTCGGCACCTACTTAGTGCATCGCCGACTGGCAATGCTCGGTGACGGAATCGGGCATATTTCGCTGACCGGCGTAGCGCTCGGCTGGCTTGCCGGCACAATGGCGAACGCGAACCCACAAGATTCGTGGGCGATCCCAGGGGCGATGATTATTTCGCTTGTGGGAGCTATCACGATCGAATTAGTCCGCCAGTCTGGGCGCACGTCTGCTGACGTGGCGCTCGCGATGCTGTTCTATGGTGGCATTGCCGGCGGTGTCCTTCTTATCGGTCTTGCCGGTGGCACTTCAGCCCAGCTGAATTCTTACCTCTTCGGCTCGATTGCAACCGTGACATGGACTGATATCACGCTGATTTCAGTCCTCGGAATCCTCATCTTGGCAGTGGGAGTCGGTATTGCACCAGCTCTTTTCTCAGTGACGAACGATGAAGATTTCGCGCGTTCAACCGGACTACCCACGAAGACACTGTCGATGATTATTGCCATCCTGTCTGCCCTGACCGTAGCTGTTGCGATGCGCGTTGTGGGATCGCTACTGGTGTCCGCACTCATGATCATTCCCGTTGCCATCTCACAACTGATGGCACAGTCATTTCGATCAACGATGGCATGGGCCATGGTTTTCGGCGCAATCATCTGCATCACGGGACTGTCTTTCACATACTTCATCGATCTGTCCCCGGGCGCATCCATCGTCGTATTCGCGATTGCCCTGTACGCGATCGGATTCATCATCAAGGGACTGGTCGACAGGCACCAGCGTGCGTCAAAAATGGCGAATGTGCGCGCCCACGTCGCTCACCCCGAACACCAAGACACCCACTCAACACAACAGAATCGCTCCCGTACCCGGCTGTGATCAGACACAGTGCCACTATCACGGTCGGACAGAAACGAACCGAACCGATATGCTCAGGCTGTGCCCCTGAGCCACCCATCCACCCGATTGACTCGACGCAAAACTGGAGGTCCGAAAATGCAACGCATGACCAAGCAACGTCAGGCGGTTTTTGCCGAGCTGACTCGGGTACCTGATTTCCGTAGCGCCCAGCAGATTTTCGAAGACCTGCACAAGCAGGGACTCAAGGTCGGTCTTGCGACCGTCTACAGGAACCTGCAGGCTCTTGCCGACGGCCGCGATGTGGACGTGTTGCGTAGCGCCGATGGAGAATCCTTGTTCCGCGTATGCCATTCATCAACGCACCACCATCATTTGGTCTGTCGCACCTGCGGGCATACTGAAGAGATCGAACTGGATATGACCGAGAAGTGGATTCGCGATAATGCGTCCGCGCACGGTTTTACGGCTGTCGAGCATTCCGTTGAGTTGTTTGGCCTATGCCAGACGTGTTCGGCTGGCGTGGCAGATGATGAGGGCCCTGCGGGCGCTCAGTCGTCTAAGGATGCTCAGTGATTCCCTCGTGGGCCGATCACGGCTCGACGCTTTTTATTGCCCTCTTCGTGATCGTTTTTTGCCGAGCCCAGGGAACCTATTGGTTGGGTCGAGGTGCCGCGCGTGGCGCGTTGGCTGGCGCCGGGAAAGATGGTGTGCGGGGTTCGATTGCCCGCTGGTTTAACGGCCCTACGCCGAAGCGCGGTGCGAAGCTGTTGGACACATGGGGGTTGATCATCATTCCCCTGTGTTTCCTGACCGTTGGTATCCAAACTGCGGTAAACGCCGGTGCCGGCTTAGTCTCCATGAAGTGGCGCACATACACGCTAGCGATGATTCCTGGTTGCATCGCATGGGCAATCCTGTACGGCATGGGGCTGCTGGCTATTTGGATGGCATTGCTTGGCACAGTTGCTGGCTCCTGGTGGGGTCGCACGGGAGGCCTTGCCGTCGCCGCTGTTGCCATTGGAGTCATTGCATGGCGCAAGCGCACCTCCAGCGAGCCTGCTACCGTCCGCGTCGACTGACTCGTTTTTACGAGGCCGACCCCACCTGATCAATCGCTCCCCCGAATCGGCGGTCACGCCCTGCGTATTCGAGCAGACAGTCCCACAGCACTTCACGATCGAACGCAGGCCACGGCGTATCAATGAACATCATTTCCGAGTACGCCATCTGCCAGAGCAGGTAGTTGGAGATGCGCTTCTCCCCCGACGTGCGAATCATCAGGTCAACGTCAGGAACATCGGGCAGATACAGGTGATGGGCAAATGACTTTTCTGTCACGCCATCTGGGCGGAGCTTTCCCGCTGCGACCTGCCTAGCGATATCTCGCGCAGCATCAGCGATCTCTGCACGCCCGCCATAGTTCACGCACATGATGAGGTCCAGTGTGGAGTTATCTTTCGTGGCTTCGTCTGCCTTCAACAGGGCCTTCACGACGGACTTCCATAGGCGGGGTTCACGCCCACTCCAGCGCACGTGGACTCCCCAGTCATTCAGTTGATCGGTACGGCGAGCAAGAACGTCGGTCGCGTAATTCATGATGAAACGGACCTCTGCTGGGCTCCGCTTCCAGTTTTCCGTGGAGAACGTGTACACCGACAGGTAGCGGACTCCCGCATCAATGGCACCCGCGATCGTATCCATCAGCGCATATTCACCGGCGCGGTGTCCTTCGGTGCGCGCGAGGCCTCGTGAATTCGCCCAACGGCCGTTACCATCCATGATCAGCGCAACGTGCGCGGGCACTTCCCCAGTAGTAAATTCGGGAACAGGCTGATGCCACTGACCCGGCCCGGTCAGAGGCGCGCTGGGATCCCCACCGGCTCGATCCATCGGTGTCAGATTCGCTTCAGGTGCCATCAACTGTTCCTTTCAAGGACCCGCAATGAACGAATGCGATGTTCAACGTGCCATTGAGCATAGGCGTTGACAAGCCCGTATGCCTCAATGCGAGCGAAATCCGGCGAGTTATCGGCTCGGCCCCACTCTCCGGACAGCAGGTCCCCCATCAATTCCATTGCTTCGAAAGAGGGAGCTGACGCTCCGACGGGTCGGCAGTTTTCGCAGACGGCACCGCCTTCCTGAATGGAGAAAGCAGCGTGTGGCCCCTGGGCTCCGCACACGGCACAATCGAAGAACGAAGGTGCCCAGCCGGCTATCGCAAGCGCGCGGAGAATATACGATGCGAGCACCAGATTGGGGTCGTGACGCACGTGTGCAAGAGCGTAGAGAGCACCGATCAGCAGAAGATGTTGGGAGCGCACTCCATCATCAGAATCAGCAGTCAGTTTCTCTGCGATCTCGATCATGACACATGCGCGGGCATACAGCTCAAAATCTTTCGATAACGCGTCACCGTACTGGGTAATGACTTCAGCTTGGGTAATGATGTCGAGGTTCCTCCCGCGATGAAGTTGCACGTCAATCACGCCGAATGGTTCAAGACGCGCGCCCATCTTCGACGTTGTTCTGCGTATGCCCTTACCGACTGCGCGAACCAGACCGTTATTCGCGGTGAGCAGTGTGATGATCCTGTCGGCCTCCCCCAGTTTGTGGGTGCGAAGCACGATCGCTTCGTCTCGATACGTTCTCATCACGGTGAAATTGTCCCACTTCGGTGCATTAATGGCGCGTTATGTAATGCGGGGACGAGGCGACTGTCGAGTCCCTGGCTGAAATTGCAGAGAGAAAACGGCGACTGGAAAATGGCCGGGGCGGGAACGAAGTGGTCGTACCCGCCCCGTTTCTCCCCTGTATGTCAGCGCAAAGCCCTGTTCACCGCAGAAATAACTGCTTTATAGGTTGCGCGCGTAATCGACGAATCGATACCGACACCCCAGAGGATTTGGTCGTTGACGGCGGCTTCAACATAGGACGCTGCCTTCGCGTCACCGCCCTGGCTCATCGCATGTTCGGAATAGTCGAGGACGCGGACATCCACGTCAAACTGGCCGAGTGCCTTGACGAATGCTTCGATCGGACCGCCGGCGTGTGCCTTGACCTCGACGGGCTCACCCTGATCCGTCAGTGTCACCTTCAGATCAACCTGCTCGTCGGCGTTAGTCGTCACGTGAGAAGCTCCGAGTTCGAAGCGACCCCAGGCGGTGAGGTTCTTCGCTGCCGAGTTCGGCAGGTATTCATCGGCGAAGATCTGCCAGAGGGTATCGCCGTCGATCTCGCCACCGTAGGAGTCCGTGTGTCGCTGAACGATGCGAGAGAACTCGATCTGCAGACGACGTGGCAGTTCCAGATTGTGAGTGGTCGACATGAGGTAGGCGACGCCACCCTTGCCGGACTGCGAGTTCACGCGGACAACGGCCTCGTAGGAACGACCCACATCGTGCGGGTCGATCGGCAAGTAGGGCAACTCCCACACCACTGCATTTTCGTCACCGCCAGCTTCTCCAACTTTCTTCTTGCGGGCGACGAAGCCCTTCTTAATCGCATCCTGGTGCGATCCGGAGAAAGAAGTGTAGACGAGGTCACCCACGTAAGGTGCACGCGGTGACGTTTCCATCGACGTGCAGTATTCGACGGTCTGACGGATCTCATCGATATTCGTCAGGTCAACACCCGGGTCAATGCCTTGGCTGAACAGGTTGAGCCCCAGGGTCAACAGGTCAACGTTACCGGTGCGTTCACCCTGGCCGAGCAAGCAACCTTCCACGCGGTCTGCACCGGCGAGCAATGCCAATTCAGCCGCAGCAACGCCGGTTCCACGGTCATTGTGCGGGTGCACGCTGATCGCAATGTTGTCGCGACGGCTGAGGTTGCGTGCCATGTATTCGATCTGGTCGGCATAAACGTTCGGCGTTGCACGTTCAACGGTTGCTGGCAGGTTCAAGATGATTTCGCGGTCGTCTTCGGGCTGCCAAATATCCATAACGGATTCGCAGATTTCGAGAGCAAAGTCGAGTTCGGTATCCACGAAGATTTCGGGCGAGTATTCGAAGCCGAAGATCGTTTCATCGCCCAGACGCTTTTCTGCCTGCGCCACCACTTCGCGTGCACCAAAGACAGCCAAGTCGATCGTTTGTGCCTTGTCATTGCCGAAGACGAGCTCGCGGAACAGTGGCGACGTCGCGTTGTACAGGTGGACGGTCGCGCGCGGGAAACCGACGAGGGCATCAAGGGTGCGCTCGATGATTTCAGGGCGAGACTGGGTCAGAACCGAAATCGTCACATCGTCCGGCACGGCATCTTCGTCAATCAGGGATCGCACGAAATCAAAGTCAGTCTGCGATGCTGCGGGGAAACCGATTTCGATCTCCTTGTATCCGCGACTGACCAACAGGTCGAACATCTTGCGCTTACGAACCGGGTCCATCGGCTCAATCAGTGCCTGGTTACCGTCGCGCAGGTCCGTCGACATCCAGCGAGGTGCGTGAGTAATCCGATTCGAGGGCCACCTGCGGTCGTCCAGAACAACGGGGTTCGTGTCGAGGAACGGCTTGTACTTCGCAATCGGCATGTGCGAGCCAGCAGGAGTGGGGACGTTTCCAGTCGTCTTCATTGTGTTTCTTTCTTCGCTATCCTGATTCGCCCGGTTATCGGTGGGCGTCGGGTCGAAACACGTTGAGCCGTGGCGAGGTTTCGACCCTTTCAGGCCTCGTCACGGCAAAGAAGCAGGAGCATCCATTCTCGGCTCATGCCTCGTAGCGTATGACAGACGGGGGTAAGCGTACGCGTCCGCTTCGTTATGTGGACATTTTCGCCTTTCAGATCGCCAACCCAATCACGAGGCCGGCCACGCAATCAAGGGGAACGTGCCCTGGTTGTAGGCGTAGAACGCGTACTTTCGCGTTTCTTCAGCGCTATCGCCGAAGAATGAACGCGCGGGGGCGACCCTTCCCAGGCAAAGGCTTCCACATAGAAGATGAAACAGTGCAGAAGAGTGTAAAGATCGTCGCAGCAAGACCAATAATCGTCAAAGATGTTATGGCTCTATTGTCCCGAGCATCGTAGCAACGCGCGTTTAACCATTGGTCACACCGAGGTGATGGTTGTTCCCACTTCACCGCTCAGAGCTCTATCAGCATCCGCCAACGCGCAAATGACACCACGGCGAACCGTACCAGCCGGGGCCTTCGATACGAAGTCAACGATTGCTTCAACTTTGGGGCGCATGGAACCTTCAGCAAGTTCCCCCGACTCAATCAGAGCACGCCCTTCATCCAAAGAAATGTGGTGAAGCCAGTGTTGCATTGGTGTTCCCCACCCCGCAGCAACCGCCGGAACTGCAGTCAGAATAACCAGAGCAGAGGCTCCCAACTCATCAGCCATGAGAGCTGCGCTTCGATCCTTGTCGATAACCGCGTCCACGGCTTTCATTCCATAGTCGGTGCGAATAATTGGGATACCGCCACCGCCTGAAGCGATGACGATGAAGCCGGCGTTTGTCAGAGCTTGAACCGCCTCAATTTCAACGATCCGATGTGGCAATGGAGAGGCAACATACTTCCTAAATCCACGCCCAGCATCCTCGCGGTACACGGATCCGGGCTCTTCCTTCATCCGCTGTTCTGCCATTTCCCGAGTCAGAAACTGACCGATCGGTTTAGTCGGGTCAGCAAATGCTGGATCATTGGGATCGACTTCCACACGAGTCAGAAGAGCGACTACTTTGCCGGAATATCCGCGCCTCGCCCCAGCCTCGTCGATTGAACGCACCAGGTGCTCGCCGATGTAGCCTTGGCTCATCGCAACCATCTCTGGAAGATCAACGTCGGGCACACCGGGGTCAGCTGCAACGCCCAGTGAAAACGCACGCGTGATCTGACCAACCTGGGGTCCATTCCCGTGAGCGATCACAAGAGGGCCCGCATCAGCCAAACTCACCAAGACTGGCGCAGCCTGACGCAACAGGTGCAACTGATCGTCGGGTGTCTGCCCTAGAGCATTACCTCCTAGAGCAACAACCGTCGCGGAGCTAGAAGAGTAATCGCTCTTCATCTAGAACCCGAGACGTCCCAACATTTTCGGATCTGACTGCCAGTCTTTCGCCGTTCGCACATGCAGATCCAAATACACACGCGCTTTCAGCAAGTCCTCGATCAAAGGACGCGACTTTGAGCCAATCTCTTTCAGGCGTGATCCCTTCTTACCAATGATGATGGCCTTCTGAGAATCGCGTTCAACATAAACGTTGACGTGCACGTTCATGAGCGGTGGACGAGTATCACCCTGCCGTCGAGGCCTGGCAACGATCTCTTCAACCTGAACTGCAAGCGAGTGCGGAAGCTCATCACGGACCCCTTCAAGTGCAGCTTCGCGAATGAACTCCGCAATCAGAGTGTCACGCGATTCATCGGTCACATCCCCATCTGGGTAGAGCGGTGGGGAGAGCGGAACCGTCTTCGTCAGCACATCAAGCAACTGGTCAACGCCATTTCCGTCAAAAGCACTGACGGGAACGATCGCCGCGAAATCACCCATCTTGTCAATCGACAGCAGGTGTTTCATCAGGCGCTCTCGACTCACCAGATCGCACTTCGTCGCAACAGCAATAATCGGACGACGAACGTCCTTCAATTCGCGGGCAATGAACTTGTCGCCAGGACCAATACGCTGGTCAGCAGGCAAACAGAAGACGACGACATCAACTTCCGCGAGCGCCTCGCGAACCATGTCATTCAGGCGCTTACCCAAAAGCGTTCGCGGACGGTGATATCCGGGGGTATCAACTAAAACCAGCTGGCTCTTTTCACCGTGGACGATGCCACGAATATTGTGACGCGTCGTTTCAGGACGACCCGATGTGATCGCAATCTTCTGGCCGACAAGCGCGTTTGTCAGCGTTGATTTACCTACGTTCGGACGACCCACGATAGAGACAAATCCCGCGCGGAAGTCCTCCGGAAAGTCTGGGATCATCAGGCCGGTGCCCACGTTCGTTTCGTCGCGCAGAGCTTTCATTCCCTCAACGACAGCAAACACGTCTTCGGGGTCAATGTCACTTGCGTCGTCGAGATCGACGTCATCGAAGGCCTGGCTATCCGCGTCATCAACGTCATCGAACTCAGTGGTGTGCGCGACCTCGTCCCCCGATGCGCGTAGTTCGCCAGCATCAATATCACTGTCATCGACACACACTTCGTCGCTTTCGAACGCGTTCGGGCCTGCCATCAGCTCGTCGTCGCTGGGGAAATGCATTATGCGTCCTCACTGGTTTCTTCGGTCGATTCATCGCTCGCCACGAGTAGCGAACACACAATCGTACCAACTTGGCGACGGCGTCCTCGTGCTTCTTCGGCGAGCATGTGGATGCCTAATGCGTCACCCTGCGCCCCGGGAAGAGGGACGCGCCCCAATGCCTTTGCAAGCAAACCACCGACAGAGTCCACGTCGTCATCTTCAAGTTCAAGGTCGAAAAGCTCGCCAAGCTCGGTAATTGGATAGCGTGCAGGTACACGCCACGATCCGTCGTCACGTTGTTCGGGCTCAATAATTCCCTTGTCATGTTCGTCGGTGAGGTCACCGACGACTTCTTCAATGAGGTCCTCAAGGGTCACCAGCCCCGCTACTCCACCGTATTCATCGATGACGATCGCCATATGGAAGTGGTCTGCTTGCATCAGACGAAGCAGATCGTCTGCGGGCTTCATTTCGACGGTGAACTCGACCGGGCGCATCATCTGCTCTGCCACCTGGTCCATGTCCGCCCCGTAGGTCTGCAAGCGGGCAACAACATCCTTGAAGTAGAGGATGCCACGAATGTCATCGACATCGTCACCTTCAACAGGAATACGTGAAAAGCCCGAGCGGACAAACAGGCGCAAGGCCTTATGAGCGGGAAGATCCGCCGGGGCGGTCACCATTTCAGTTCTGGGAACCATCACTTCGCGGACAAGCGTATGCCCCAGGTCCAGAACGGACCGCAACATTGCGCGATCTTCGTCTTCAAGTCCTTCGGTTTCACCCACCTGGTCGACCATTTCACGCAGGTCATTTGCCATTTCGGCGCGCGCTTCGGCTTCCGTCAGGCCAGATGCGGGAAGACGCCCACGGATGGCTTCAACAAGAGGGTCGAGGAATCTTGTCAAAGTAACAAGGGAGGAGACCAACGGTGCTCCCGACAGAGCAATCTTCTCTGGACTGCGCTGTCCCCAACGGGAGGGAGCAAGCGAAATGAAGACGAAATGGACGAAGGTGATCGCTAGTAAAGCAACGAGAGCTGTCGCCCACCACGCCAACGACATCGCAGAAAACGCAAGCGTCAATGAGACGGCAACAATCACTTGGAAAAACGTGCGAAAACCACGCAAAACAAGCGTCGCCCGCCTGCGATGGTTCAGCAGAGCCAACAGTGCGGAAGCATTCTGGCGTTCTTCTTCAACCAGATCCGTTGCACGCGCAATCGACATACGAGAAAACGCAACCTCGATCGACTGAAGCATCGCAGCTAAGAAAAGCCCGACAACCGCGATGATGATCAGAGCAGGAAGAGGAAGTGAGGTGGTGGAAGAGGTCATCGAGTTGCCAGGAAAGTCAGCAGTAGCTTGCGTTGCAGGTCAAACATGACTTTCTTTTCATCTTCTTCTGCATGATCGTAGCCGAGCAGATGCAACATGCCGTGGGTGGCCAGCATCAGCATTTCTTCAACCATCGCGTGACCGGCTTCAAGTGCCTGTTTCTGGGCGACCTGCGGGCAAATGCAGATATCACCAAGCGTTCCCGACGGAGTCGGGTTGTCGGCACTTCCCGGGCGGAGCTCGTCCATCGGGAAGCTCATCACGTCGGTCGGTCCAGGAAGATCAAGCCAGCGCAAATGCAGGTCTTCCATCGGCTCTGGATTGATGAACAGAATGTTCAGTTCAACGTCGGTGGCAACGTGCATCTGCGTCAGCACGTGGTCAGCAAGAGCTGCGAATTCGCTCCCGTCAATGACGAAATCAGTTTCGTTGATGACTTCAGTCATCGGTTCCTCCTCGGTAGTGACCAGTGCGTGATCGATCAGATGACAGCCTGCCCGTCCGAACTGCGCGTGAGCGCGAAACATTCGTACGTGTTCGCCCAGATATGGAGCGTTGAGCGATCAGGCGGTCTTCCCAACGCTCGTAGGCGTCTATGATTACTCCGACCAGCTGATGACGCACTACGTCTGCGCTGGTCAGGTAGCAGAATTCAATTCCGTCGATGTCACTCAGGATCTTCGAGATGACCGCAAGACCGGATTGACCAGCACCCGGTAAATCCACCTGAGACGCGTCGCCAGTGACAACAATCTGAGAGTTGAATCCGAGCCTCGTCAAAAACATTTTCATCTGGTTCGGCGTCGTATTCTGCGCCTCATCCAAGATGATGAAGGAGTCGTTCAGCGTGCGACCGCGCATGTACGCCAGAGGGGCGACTTCGATTGTGCCCGCAGCCATGAGTTTCGGCAGGACCTCGGGATCGAGCATGTCTTTCAGCGCATCGTAGAGCGGACGCAGATACGGGTCGATCTTGTCGGTCAGGGAACCGGGCAGGAAACCGAGGTTCTCCCCCGCTTCCACCGCAGGACGGGTCAGCACAATGCGCTTGACCTGCCCGGAAAGCAGACGTTGCACGCCGGCTGCCATCGCAAGATAGGTTTTACCCGTACCCGCCGGGCCGAGTCCGAAGACTATCGTCGACCGATCAATCGCATCAACATAGGCCTTCTGACCAGCAGACTTCGGGCGGATAGAACGACCACGGACGGAAAGAATTTCGTCGGAAACAGCGGGCGTTGCGAATGTTCGGGTCAGCAGTGAGATGGCGTGCTCGACTGCCTGCGCATCCAGTGGCTGCCCCTTCTTCGCCAAAGAAATCAGTTCTTCGATCAAGTCGCCGGCAACACCAAGATCCGTAGAAAAGCCGGTGAGCGAAATATCGCGGCCGATGACGTGGAAGTTCACGCGCGGGAAACCGTGTTCCAGAGCGCGCAACACCTGATCTGATGTACCAAGCAGCATCAGAGGATCAAGGTCAGCAGGGATTGAAATGTGACGGGTTGATGCGACAATTCGCGCAACGTCAGGGTCTGTCACTGATGCTCCCTTTCTTTCTTCGTATTCCACAGTCTAGCGACTTCACGTCATACTTATCCCATGAGTGCGTGCGATCCCCTTCTGGCTAACCTACCGCGCCTGCCTATCGCCAACGCTTTGGATCGCATTGCACCTTCAATCAAGCCAGGTCATGCCCTAGTTCTTTCTTCTCCGCCTGGCTCCGGTAAGACGACTTTGCTTCCTCCTCTTCTTGAAGCGATCCTCGATACTCGTGTGATCGTGTGTGCGCCACGCCAGATCGCGGTGCGTAGTGCTGCTCGCCGTCTTGCTTGGCTCCTCGGCGAAAAGGTGGGTGACACGTCCGGATATCGAGTACGAGGCGACGTCAAGGTCTCCGACCGTACTCGGGTCGAATTTGTCACGCCCGGTATTATGCTTCGTCGCCTACAGGGCGATCCGGAGCTTGAAGGCGTTGGCGCCGTGGTCATCGATGAGTTCCACGAGCGCCATCTTGAAACGGATCTGTCACTTGCGTTCATCGTGGACACGATGAGCGTCCTACGCCCAGATCTTCACCTGACTCTCACATCAGCAACTTTGAATGCTGATCGTTTGGCTTCGTTCCTTGGCGGCGTCCTCAATGAGGTCAACGTTGTTGATGTTCCCGGAGCACTGCATCCGATCACGACGCATTGGATGGCGCCGTCTACCCAACCTCTTGCAACGACAAGTAGCGGGAATGTGGTGGTCGCGCGTGAGTTCATCTCGCACATCGCGTCAGTCACGCGCCAAGCGGTCAGCCAGACCAATTCCGACATCCTCGTTTTCGTGCCCGGCACCAAAGAAATCGACGAGGCCGCCCAGGCTTTAGGAGGGTTCGGCCTCCACGAAGTTGGCGGGGTCATGATGGATGTGCGGGGCCTGCACGGGCACCTCGCTCCCGGACAGCAAGACGCGATTCTGAGCGTCGACGATAGTCAGAAAGTCCGACGGATCATTATTACAACGTCGATCGCAGAGTCGTCTTTGACCGTGCCGAGCATTGGATGTGTTGTGGATTCTGGTCTTGCACGCGTTCCGTCGTATGACGTTCAACGCGATGCAGGTTCATTGATAACAGTTCCAGCGCCTCGCGCGAGTTGTGATCAGCGTGCTGGGCGCTCTGCCAGACTCGGGCCGGGCACGGTGTATCGCTGCTTTGATCAGGTGAGTTTCGCGCGCAGACCCGACCAGATCACCCCGGAAATCCTGTCGACGGATCTTGCAGACGCTGAGCTTCAAGCGCGTTGCTGGACCAGTGGTGGTTTGGATGCGTTGGCGCTTATTGACCCAGCCCCGCCTGGAGCATTAAAGCGTGCCCACGAGCGCCTCCACGCCGCAGACCTTGTGGACGACAATTATTCTCCGACGACACTTGGTCGTCGCGTTGCTCGAATGCCTGTTTCCCCTTTCCTCGGGAAGGCTTTGATTGCCGCTTCACCACTGATCGGGAGTAAACGCGCCGCATACTTTGTCGCTCTTCTCGGTGAGAATCCTCGAGTTGGCAACGGTGACCTGGCACATTTTGCTCGACGATTGAAGGCGGGGCACGCCGATATTGCCCGTCGGGTACGTCAGTCTTCACAGCGCCTCGAACACTGGGCGGATCCCCATTCCGACCCCGGTAGGCTCTCTGACGAAGAGGCGATTGGCCTCGTTGCTGGGCTTGCTCACCCAACGTGGATTGCTCGCGCGCGAGGTGGACAAAGCGGAACCTATCTTTTTGCTGACGGGCAGGGAGCTTCCCTCCCACCTTCGTCTCCACTGGCGGGAAGCGATTGGCTGGCAATCACGGATGTGACGCGCAGTGTCGGCCGAGCCGATGGTCTCATTCGAGCGGCTGTTCCGATTAGCGCCGAAGACGCACTATCCCTAGGACACTCACTCATCACGGAGCGCACGGACTGCACGCTCAGCGGTGGAAGAATCCGCGCAACCGCAACCACAATGCTTGGCGTCATTGCACTTGGGCAACCACGCAATGTGAAGCCCAGCCCTGAGGATGTCATGCGCCTACTCACCAATGAGTTCACCACCCACGGTCTTTCAATGCTGAAGTGGACTGAGTCTGCGACACATATGCGCGCTCGTCTCTCAGCGTTGCACGCGGTAGCGCCCGATATGTGGCCCGACGTGAGCGATGATGCGCTGATTGCCGACGCTGACTCGTGGTGTGCTCCCTTCATTTCCGCGTTGGCAGAGGGCGAATCGATCGCCAGGATTGACACTGCGTCGCTCATCAGGAGCTTGATCCCTTGGCGGCATGCGGGTTCTTTCGACGAGTGGGCTCCCGCCGACATTAAGATTCCCACCGGAGAGCGAAGGAAAATCGACTGGTCAACTGGCACTCCAACGGTGACACTGCGGGTACAGGAAGCCTTCGGTTGGACTGTAACGCCCACCTTCGCCAACGGGCGTCTTCCCCTTCTTATTCACTTGACGGACCCCGCGGGCAGACCCACTGCCGTCACATCAGACCTCGCAAGTTTTTGGGCAGGGCCTTACCAGCAGGTGCGATCCCAGCTACGGGGTCGTTATCCCAAGCATCTATGGCCTGAAGACCCGATGAGCGCGAAGCCGACATCGCGCGCGAAACCTCGTCGATAATTCCCACTCAAGGTGCTCAACGAGGCGCAGGCATGACTCGCACCACCACATGGTGAAATCAGGATTGAAAACCGTCGTAGCAGTCGTTGAATAGGCCGATCATGAACGCACTGCGCATCCTTTCCTTTTCACGTGCGTGACTCAACAGTGAGCTGATCTTCTTTAAGGAAAAACATGAACGACATACGCTGAAGAATTCGCCCCTACGTGTCGTTGGCGGTGGCAAGGCTGGCAAGTCCAGTATCGAGTTCCAGCAGGTCATCAATGGTTTGAGGACGCATGATCCAACGCGCCTGACCGCTTTCAACAGCAATGACACCCGGTTTGGTCAACATATTGTAGTTCGATGCCATCGAATAACCGTAGGCACCGGTCACCGGGATAACGAGAAGGTCCCCGGCGTGCACATCACTCGGAAGATCAACATCCCAGACGATAACGTCGCCGCTCTCGCAGTGCTTGCCCACGATTCGCGAGCGCACTGGTTCGACATCGGAAACACGATTCGCGAGCGTCGCCGTGTAGCGTGCCCCGTATAAAGCCGGTCGAATATTGTCAGCCATCCCCCCATCGACCGCGATGTAGCGACGCTTCAGGCCATCTCCTAGGGTCGCGTCTTTTACGGCCCCAACGCGATAGAGGCTCACCATCGCGGGTCCAACAACCGAACGCCCAGGCTCAACTGAAACGTGCGGAACGGGGAAGTCCAGCTCAGCGCACGCGTCACGCACTGCACCCGCAATTGCGCGCGCTATCTCAATAGGCGAAGTCGGTGTTTCGTCATCACCCGTGTAGGCAACGCCAGCCCCACCGCCAAGATCAATATCGGGAATTGTCAGGCCGGTACGCTCCTGGATCTGCTTCGCCAGCCGGCAGATAATCGTAGCCGCTTCAACGAATGCGTCAATGCCGATGATCTGCGAGCCGATATGCGAGTGCAGGCCTCGCAACTCAAGATGATCCGAGGAGGCAATCGAGTCAACGACCTCGTCAAGCTGACCATCGAAGGCACCAACGCCGAACTTCTGATCCTCGTGCCCGGTGGAAATGTATTCGTTTCCGCCCGCACGCACACCCGTCTTCACGCGCACCATGACACGTGCGACGACGCCCAGCTTCTGAGCGATGCGTTCGAGCTGGCCGACTTCGTAGAGGGAATCGATGAAGATTCGCTCGATACCTTCTTTGTTGCCTGCCAACAGCGCACGTTCGATTTCGCTATCAAGCTTGTTGTTCCCGTGCAACCCCACTTTGGCGGGGTTTACGCCGGAGCGCAACACCATTGTCAGCTCGCCGAGGGAAGCCGTATCGACTCCCATCCCTGCGTCCGTGACGACACGGACTACGTCGGATGAAAGGAATGCCTTGCCGGCGTAGAAGGCGTCACCGCCATTCATTCCGTAGCCGTCCCAGAATTCTTCGGCCATCGCGGTCGCCCAGACATTCGCGCGTCCAGCAAGATCAGCGCGATCGAGGACAAACGCGGGCGTGGCAAAGCCATCGGCAAGGTCCGTCAAAGAAACTCCACCGATTTCTAGAACACCATTGTCAAGGCGCTTGGCCGACCAAGGCCACATGTCGGGCCGTTGATCGGGCTCTGGGCAAATCAGGTCCCCGATGGGGCGGGCGTCAAACGATGCTGGCGCTTCCCCCACGTCACATCCGTTCCGGAGCAGCGACGCCCAACAGGCCAAGGCCGGTACGCAGAACCTGCGCCACGGCATCATTCAGCCAGAGGCGGGCAACGTGACCCGCATCGACTGGATCATCTCCACGAGGAGTGACGCGGCACTGGCCGTACCACGTGTGGTATGTAGCAGCGAGAGCCTCGAGGTAGCGGGCGACACGGTGCGGTTCACGTAGCTCAGCAGCCTGGGCGACCTGGGCAGGGAACTGGGCAAGCACACCCAGAAGATCCGAATCCGCCTGCGTATCGAGAGCTGAGGGCTCGAATCCAGCTTCGCGCGTCACGCCGTGTTCGGCGGCATTGCGCGCAACGTTACGAGTACGAGCATGTGCGTATTGGACGTAGTAGACGGGGTTTTCATTCGTGTGCGATGACAGCAGGTCAAGGTCGATGTCGAGGTTGGAGTCCATCGAAACGCGGACCAGCGAGTAGCGGGCCGCATCGACACCCACAGCATCAACAAGGTCATCAAGAGTCACGATCGTGCCCGCACGCTTCGACATACGAACCGGCTTGCCATCCTTCACCAAGTTCACCATCTGACCGATGAGGATCTGCATGTTCTCACCCGGCTTATCACCGAAGGCTTCACACATTGCCATCATGCGACCGATGTAACCGTGGTGGTCAGCACCGAGCAGGTAGATTGCGACGTCTGCGCCACGCTGACGCTTATCCAAGTAGTAGGCAACGTCTCCAGCGAAGTAGGCGGCCTGACCATCCGATTTAATGAGGACACGATCCTTGTCGTCACCGTACTTGGTAGTGCGCAACCACACGGCGCCATCTTGGTCGAAGACCTCTCCGCGTTCGCGCAGGGTTTCAATCGCACGAGCGACTGCCCCTGATTCGTGGAGAGAGTCTTCGTGGAAGAAGACATCGAACTCAGAACGGAAGTCAGATAAGCGCTGTTTGATCTCGCCGAACATCAGCTCTACGCCACGAGCGCGGAAGACTTCAACAGCCTCTTCAGTTTCGAGGGTGACAGGATCAGGCTGAGCGGCCGTAGCCGCATCGGCACGCACCTGGGCAGCAATATCGGCGATGTACTGGCCACCGTAGCCGTCTTCAGGTGCTTCTTGACCCATTGCACGGGCATAGAGGGAACGCGCGAAGCGATCAATCTGCGAACCGTGATCGTTGAAGTAGTACTCGCGGGTTACCTGTGCACCCGCTGCAACCATCAGACGAGCAAGCGAGTCACCGACAGCTGCCCAGCGAGCACCGCCAAGGTGAACCGGACCGGTCGGGTTTGCGGACACGTATTCGAGGTTCACGTGCTTGCCAGCAAGCTTGTCTCCGGTGCCATAGGCATCGCCAGCTTCGAGGATCGTTCGAGCAAGTTCACCAGCAGATGCGGCACCGAGCCGAATGTTAATAAAGCCCGGTCCTGCGATCTCGGCCTCGTCGATTCCCTCAACTGAGACAAGAGCGGAAGTGAGAAGCTGCGCGAAGTCACGAGGCGCCATGCCGGCCTTCTTACCCAGTTGCATCGCGATATTGGTTGCCCAATCGCCATGGTCGCGGTTGCGCGGACGCTCAACCTTCACAGGGTCGGGAACGTCTTCAGCATTCAGGGTAAGCGAACCATTATCGATAGCAGCGATGATGGCCTGACGAATAACAAGTGCAAGTTCTTCTGGAGTCACGCCTTCTAGGGTAGTTGTTTTCGTCCCCGATTAGCTACGCGCACCGAGGTGAAATAGGACGAGTTGAAAGCAAATCTGCAGGTCAGGAACGGAATCGTTACCGGTAACGTATCCGTAAATGATTTAAAAACAACCCAACAGCCATTAAATGACTCAATCAAGCCATTTTTTCGTCACCAAATTGTGACCTGACAATCTTTTAAAAATGTGGACGCAAACACCTTCATCGTCCTATGCTCACTATCACCGGAAACGTTACCGACGGAGATAACAATTCTTCAGACGTAGCCCCCCGCTATCGCATCAACTTGACGCACTTCAGGTAGCGTCACGAACTCGAAGCGTCCAAAGGAGGACACCTGCGATGTCGAAGTTCATGAAGGTCGCCGCAGCATCCGTTGCAGCAGCCGCCGCCCTTTCTACTCTGGCAGCTTGCTCGTCAGGTTCAGATTCAGCCGATGACACCACCGGCTCCGTCTACTACCTGAACTTCAAGCCTGAATCCGATGCCACCTGGCAGGAAATCGCCAAGGCGTACACCGAGGAAACCGGCGTCGAGGTCAAGGTCGTCACGGCAGCTTCCGGCACCTACGAACAGACCCTCAAGTCTGAAATCGCCAAGTCAGACGCTCCGACCCTGTTCCAGATCAACGGCCCCATCGGCCTGAAGAACTGGCAGGACTATACCGCCGACCTGACCGACACCGACTTCAACAAGGCTCTCCTTGACCCATCAATGGCAGTCAAGGGTGAAGATGGCAAGGTCTACGGCGTTCCTTACGTCGTCGAAGGCTATGGCATCATCTACAACCAGTCCATCATGGACAAGTACTTCGCCCTCTCCGGCGCGAAGGCTTCCTCGATGGAAGAAATCAACAACTTCGCCACGCTGAAGACTGTTGTTGAGGACATGCAGGCCCGCAAGGACGAGCTCGGCATCGACGGCGTCTTTGCTTCAACCTCACTCAAGCCCGGTGAAGACTGGCGCTGGCAGACGCACCTCGCCGACCTTCCCGTCTACTTCGAGTACCAGGACGACGGCGTGGACGACAAGGCAGAAATGACCTTCTCGCACGGCAATGAGTTCAAGAACATCTTCGATCTCTACCTGCAGAATTCCACCATTGATCCGAAGCTCGCTTCCTCCAAGGCAGTCAACGACTCCATGGCTGAGTTCGCCCTCGGCAAGGCCGCTATGGTTCAGAATGGCAACTGGGCATACGGCCAGATTTCTGACATCGAAGGCAACACTGTCAAGCCTGAAGATGTCAAGATGCTCCCGATCTACACCGGACACAAGGGCGAAGAAACCCAGGGCTTGAACATCGGCACTGAGAACTTCTTCTCGATCAACTCTCAGGTTTCCGAGGCCAAGCAGAAGGCTTCGATCGACTTCGTCAACTGGTTGATCAACTCCGAAAAGGGCAAGAAGTACATGGTCGAAGACCTCGGCTTCATCCCGCCGTTCAACACCTTCACCGATGCTGAGCAGCCGGCCGATCCGTTAGCAAAGGAAGTTGTTTCCTACCTGTCCAACACCGAGCTGACCACGATTCCGTGGGTCTTCACCACCTTCCCGAGCCAGACCTTCAAGGATGACTTCGGTGCCGCCCTGTCGCAGTACGCAGCAGGCCAGATGGATTGGGACAAGGTCGTCGAAACCTTCACCACCGGATGGGCAGCTGAAAAGGGCGCCTGAGCTTAACGCTCCGCACTAATCTGCCGAATACGGGTGTGCGGGAACCAACCGGGTCCCGCACACCCGCCTTCGCATAGTTCAAGGAAGAACTTTTCATGATTAAAGCTCTTAAGAAATTTGGGTTGCTCTTCGTCGGACCCACATTCCTTGCGTACACGCTGGCGTTCCTTGCCCCGTTCGCAATCGGTTTGTACCTGTCCTTCGCGAAGTTCACGACCGTCACCAACGCGACGTTTGTCGGCGTTCAGAACTACATTGATGCATTCAGCGACAAGCAGGGCTTCGTTACCGCTCTGATCTTCACCGCCGCCATCACAATTGTTTCCATCATTACGGTCAACGTGTTTGCATTCGCAATCGCCTACGCACTGACCCGCAAGCTCAAGGGTACGAACTTCTTCCGTACCGTCTTCTTCATGCCGAACCTGATCGGCGGCATCGTCTTGGGCTACACCTGGCAGACAATTCTGAACGCACTCTTGCTGCACTGGCAAACCACGCTGGTCACCAATGCCACCTACGGCTTCGTCGGTTTGATCATCCTGATCAACTGGCAGATGGTCGGCTACATGATGATCATCTACATCGCCGGTCTTCAGGGTGTTCCGAAGGAACTCATTGAAGCAGCTGAAATCGATGGCGCAGGAAAGTGGACGATTCTTCGTAACGTGACCATCCCGATGGTCATGCCGTCGATCACCATCTGCTTGTTCCTGACGCTTTCCAACTCGTTCAAGCTCTACGACCAGAACCTCGCATTGACGAACGGCCAACCGCTCGACATGACCGAGATGGTTGCTCTGAACATCGTTAACACATTCTACTCGCGCGTCGGTTTCGAGGGCGTTGGTCAAGCCAAGGCCGTGATCTTCTTCCTCATCGTTTCCGTGATCGCATTCATTCAGTTGCGCGCAACCCGTAGCAAGGAGGTCGAAGCGTGAGCACAAAGGCTGCCCCCATCGTTGCCACGGAAGAACGCTCTAACCCCGTCGGCAAGGCGATTCTCTACATCGTTTTGATCGCACTGACTCTGGTGTTCCTTGGCCCCCTGTTCTTCATCTTGATGAACTCGTTCAAGGGCCGTCTGTTCATCTCTGATAACCCGTTTGCTCTGCCACTGGGCGATTACTTCGCCGGTATTCAGAACTACGTGACGGGCCTCGAGCAGACCGGGTTCTTGGCCGCCGCAGGCTGGTCATTCTTCATCACGATCGGTTCTTTGATTCTGATCGTCTTCTTCTGCGCGATGACCGCGTACTACATTACGCGTGTGAAGACGTGGTGGACGAACCTGCTTTACCTCTTCTTCGTCTTCTCGATGATCGTTCCTTTCCAGATGGTCATGTTCCCGACCGTCAAGATCGCTGACATATTGCACCTCGACAACCCAATCGGCATGATCCTGCTGTACCTGGGCTTTGGTGCTCCCCTGTCGGTCTTCATCATCTCCGGCTTCGTGAAGTCAATTCCTCTGGAGATTGAAGAAGCCTCCATGATTGATGGGTGCGGTCCGGTTCAGAACTACTTCCGCATCGTTATGCCGATGCTGAAGCCCGTAATGATCACCGTCGCGATCCTCAACGCGATGTGGGTCTGGAACGACTACCTTCTGCCCTACTTGGTTATTGGCCTGTCGACCCCGTACAAGACGATCCCTGTTGTTGTTCAGCAGCTGGTCGGCTCGCGCGGTTCAAACGACATGGGCGCGTTGATGGCAATGCTCGTTCTTGCGATCATTCCGATCATCATCTTCTACCTGTCCAGCCAGAAGCACATCATTGAAGGCGTCGTCGCCGGCGCAGTCAAGGGCTGAACATACTCATGACGGACTCGCCCCTTATCTGAAGATGCGTCGCACCACACTTGGTGTGACACGGCCCATGATAAGGGGCGAGCACCGTTTAACCCCCGTTTTCTAGAGAGCGAAACGAAGGCGATCATGCGAGCCTCGAATTCCCGCCCCACGATTAAAGACATCGCCAAAGTCGCCGGTGTTGGTGTGGTGACAGTGTCTCGTGCACTCAATAACAAGCCCGATATCTCCGACTCCACTCGCGAACGCATTGTGGCGCTCGCCGATCAGATGGGATATCGCCCCAACCGTCACGCTCGCTTCCTCAAGCTCTCTCACAATCCTGCGATTGCCCTGATCATCAAGGGTATCGATAATCCGTTCTTCCAACAGGTTCTCGATCCATTGGAAGCTATCGTCCGTGAAAAGAACTATCTTCTGACCGTCGTGAAGGTCCCCCACTGGGCTGACGAAGTCGAAGAGGCCACGAAGATCGTTGATGAAGAACTGATGGCGGGAGCTATTTTCCTTGGCGGCTCTTTCCGCCACGAAGCATCCGTCTTCAAGAAGTTCAACGTGCCTTTCGTGCTTTCCACGGTGTCACGTCTGCCCAAGGTTGATGATTCGGCGTATTCGTCTGTAGCCGTTGATGACCAAGAAGAAGCTACCCGCGCTGTCCAACACCTGATTGACTTGGGGCATACAACGATTGCCACCCTTGGCGTTCCCGAAGGGGATGCTTCTGTTGGCGCCCAGCGCATCACCGGCTATCGACAGGCTCTTTCAAATGCCGGTATTCCGCTTGATGACGATCTGATTCGCTTCGAAACACGCGAGCAGATGAACCCCTACACCTACGAACACGGATATCACTTGGCGAAGCGCCTGCTTCAAGAGCGTCCCGATGTGACCGCGATTTTTGCCATCGCGGATGTTCTCGCGATTGGTGCAATGCGCGCAATTCGCGAAGCGGGTTTGTCGATTCCTGATGACATGTCCATCATTGGTTTCGACGGTATTACGATCGGCCAGTTTGTCGAACCTGAACTGACGACTGTCGTTCAGCCTCCCCTTGAGATCGCTCGCCTGACCTGCGATGTCTTATTCGAGCAGATCAATGATTCCGCACCGGTCCGCCACGTCTTTGTTCCCGCCACGATTCATGCTGGTGGCACGACTGCTCCCCTGGTTCAGAGCGGAGAAGCCAAGTGAGCTCACGTTTTGGGCCTGATTCGCCAATCGCTCAGGTGCTGTCGTGGATTGCGGCGCTTGTGATGGCGAACGTTGTCGGTTTGCTCATTTCGCTACCCGTCGTCACTTTCGGTGTGGGTCTTGGTGTGATGACCCTGGTTTCGTTGCGTTTGATTGCTTCCGAGTCCACGGCGATTGCCCCGGCCGTCGCTCAGGTTATCCGCAAGGCAGCGTTGCCCGCGATTCTCCTTGCACTTATTGAAGGTCTTCTTTTCTCCCTACTGTTGTGGGAGTGGTCTGTGACGACGCATCTTGCTTCCCACTCAATGGCATTGATCGTTCGTGCGCTGATTGTGTTTGTGGTGCTGATTGCAGCGTTTACGCACGTGTGGGTCTGGCCGATGTTTGCTCACCGTTTGGCATACAGGGGACGCGTAAGCGTCAAAGATCTTCCGCGTTTGGCCAGCGCTGCGCTTTTGGCATCCGCGGCGAAGCTTCATCGGACTCTGTTGGCGTTGCTCGTTGTGGCTGGACCGCTTGTGCTGGCATCAATTTCACTGCCGTGGGCTATCCGTTTGCTTTTCTGGTTCGTCGTCTTCGGGATTGCCTTCGCCCAGTACGTCTGCGTGCTCGCTACCTACCCCGTGCTCTCCACCGATCAGGTTGACGAGGCTTCGAGCGAATCTTGATCCCTGGTCACGCTGGTCTAGCGTTGCTTTGGCGTGTTCATGCTTTTCATTCTTGAGTGACATCTCAATAAAAACGCGTTAGGGTTCCGGTATGCCGAAACTTGATTCTACGGAGATGCAGTCGCATGCTCCAGGCACGTCAAAGACCCATCACCCGTCGCTTGCGACACTGCTGGGTCCTGCATTCGTTGCGGCAATCGCCTACGTGGACCCTGGGAATGTTGCAGCAAACATTACCGCCGGCGCACGCTACAGCTACCTGCTGGTATGGGTTCTTCTAGCATCCAACCTTGCAGCAATGCTCATTCAATACTTGAGCGCAAAGCTGGGCCTAGTCACGCGACTTTCACTGCCCGCTCTTCTCGGCACACGTTTGAAAAAACGCGCACGCATTGGCTACTGGCTTCAAGCAGAAGTCGTTGCAGCCGCAACTGACTTAGCGGAAGTCATCGGCGGAGCTCTAGCACTTCACCTCCTTTTCGGGCTCCCGCTTCTTACTGGCGGAATCATTGTCGGTGTCGTTTCAACATTGTTGTTAACCCTGCAAGGTAGCGGGACACAAAAGATCTTTGAACGCGTCATCATCGGCCTTTTGGTCATCATCACAATCGGATTCCTTGCAGGACTGGCCATTGCTCCGCCAGACGGCCCGTCAGTTGTGGCCGGCCTCGTCCCCCGATTTGCTGGCACGGACTCGGTTCTCGTCGCAGCGTCCATGCTTGGCGCAACCGTGATGCCACACGCGATTTACCTGCATTCCTCGCTGGTGAACGACCACGACGAAAAAGCTCCTCGCGCGGACCTGAAACATTACTTGCGAGCAACCCGGATTGATATCGTGTGGGCACTCGGATTGGCGGGAATCGTCAACATCGGTCTGCTTCTTCTCGCAGCATCCGCACTATCAGGGGTCAGCGGAACAGACACCATTGAAGGTGCTCACACTGCAATCGCCAGTGCACTTGGACCGGTCGTTGCCATGATCTTCGCCGTTGGTCTCCTCGCGTCAGGCCTAGCATCGACATCCGTTGGCGCATACGCCGGTTCAGAAATCATGGCCGGATTGCTTCACATTCGGATCCCGCTGATTGTGCGACGACTGATCACGCTAATCCCCGCCCTCATCATCCTCGGCATAGGGGCAGAACCGACGTGGGCATTGGTCGTCTCCCAAGTCATCCTGTCCTTCGGCATTCCCTTCGCGATTCTTCCTTTGATCCGCTACACGCGCCAGCCTTCGATTATGGGCGAGCACTCGAATGCGACGATCACGCAGGTTTGTGGAACTCTGATTGCCGTCGCAATCGTGGCACTCAACATTTTCCTTGTGGCGCTGACCTTAGCTCCCTACTTCGGATTCGACATCTAGGGGCAGGCCCAACTGAGCTACTTGCCCTGTGACAACGCGAATGGGGTCCCTCGGAAAACCGAGGGACCCCATTCTATTGAGTTTCAGCGTCTAACGACACCACTCACTTTCGATGCGCTTCGTCGTAATCATCCATTTCGGAAATACGACGCTGGTGACGTTCATCTTCAGAGAACGGGGTTTCGAGGAAGGCATCGATGAATGCCAGGCACTCTTCGACGGTGTGCTGACGCGCACCAACAGAGACGACGTTCGCATTGTTGTGCTCGCGGGCAAGACGTGCGGTCGAATCATTCCACACCAGCGCAGCGCGCACACCCTTCACACGGTTCGCGGCCATCTGCTCACCATTTCCGGAGCCACCGATAACGACACCCAGAGAACCGGCATCTGCAACCACTGCTTCTGCTGCTTCAATGCAGAACGGCGGGTAGTCGTCCAGTGAGTCGTACTCATGGGCACCGTGGTCAACAACGTCGTAACCTTTTTCCTTGAGGTGCTCGACGACCTTTTCCTTCAGCTCGTAGCCAGCGTGGTCTGTTCCAATATGAACGCGCATTGTGTCCCTTCCTTGGGTATCAGCGAATCAACTCCCCTAGTATGACACTCCTCACCCCTCAGCGTCACCAGGGCGTTCGCCTATGCACGAAAGTGAAGCAGTCAAGCACCATTCTTCACCCACCATCAACCTTTGCTAGACTCAATGCGTTAAGCCCCGATAGCTCAGTGGATAGAGCGTTCGCCTCCGGAGCGAAAGGTCGCAGGTTCGAATCCTGTTCGGGGCACTTTTTGTGCCCAATCACATCTGGACGAACATTCAGGGCAAAGTGTTCACAATCATCAAAAACGGACATCTTCGGCAAGATACTGCGGTTTCACGTTAGGCTGAAACGGTACGCACGAATATGTGCCTGTCCCTAGTAATCGACGACAAGGATCCCGATGACCTTCCAATGGTGGTCTCTTCTGCCGTTCGTAGCAATGCTTGCATCCATTGCACTCTTCCCGATCATCCCCGCCACACACAAGTGGTGGGAACGTAACTCCAGCCAGCTTCTGGTTGCCCTCGTTCTAGGCCTACCCACGCTGGCATTCATGGTGTACATGATCGGAAATGAAGCGCTGATTGACGTCGGTGTTGAATACGTTCAGTTCATTGCTCTGCTTCTTTCGCTCTTCATCATCTCCGGCGGTATCCACCTTGAAGGTGATATTCGCGCAACCCCGAAGAACAACACAGTTTTCTTGGCTATCGGTGGCGCGCTTGCCTCTTTCATCGGAACGACAGGCGCCGCAATGCTCCTGATTCGCCCTCTTCTTGCGACGAATAAAGAACGTACCCACCGCGTACATACCGTGCTGTTTACAATCTTCATCGTTGCTAACTGCGGTGGCATACTGACACCTCTCGGCGACCCGCCACTATTCCTAGGCTTCTTGAACGGTGTCCCCTTCACCTGGACATTCCAGCTGTGGAAGGAATGGTTGTTCGTACTTGTGCTGATGCTCGGTATGTACTACTCGCTCGACCGTCTGCTTTACTCGTCGGAGCCTCAAGCGCAAATCGTCAGGGACGATACCCAGATCACCCCACTGCGCCTGCGCGGTGCTTTCAACCTGGTTCTTTTCGCCATTGTCATCGTCGCCGTTGCCAAGATCCCCTCGTGGAACGCTCACGAGATCATTGAAGGCCACGCGCATGGAGCAGACCTGGTGCCGTGGCGCGAGATCGTCATGCTCAGCGCCGCAACAATCTCTTACTTTGCGGGCTCTAAGAAGATCCGCTACGAGGACAATGCCTTTACGTGGGCCCCAATCCTTGAGGTTGCAGCCCTGTTCATCGGCATCTTCTCGACGATGGCTCCGGCATTGCGCTTCTTGGAGCAGGTTGCACCGCACCTCCCCCTGAACCGCGTTACCTTCTTTATCTTCACGGGCGGCCTGTCCTCGATCTTGGATAACGCCCCGACCTACATGACTTTCTTCGAAATGGCGAAGTCGCTGGGTGGCGATGGAACCCTGATCGCGGGTGTCCCCGAGTACTACTTGGTCCCGATTTCGTTGGGTGCAGTCTTCTGCGGGGCATTGACGTACATCGGCAATGGTCCGAACTTCATGGTCAAGTCAGTTGCTGACGCCGATGGCGTCGATATGCCGTCCTTCGGCGGATACGTTGTGAAAGCGTTCCAAGACTTGCTTCCGACATTGGTTGCCATGGCTTTAATCTTCGTTGCCGAATCCATGATCGCTCATCTCGCAGGTTGGGTACTGGCAGCGCTCCTCGTCGCTCAGATGGTGTGGCGAGTAAAGCTCGCCAACGACGTGGAAGCTGGAAAGCGTGAACCCGTAATCACTCACCACCACGTTGTGGCTGACCGATAACCTTTCAGCTTGAAAGACAATTCGGGGTGTGCGCCGC